>PLYG01000538.1 GCA_003153335.1 Betaproteobacteria bacterium
CGCGCGCGCGATGGCAACGCGCTGCCGTTGTCCTCCCGAGAGTTGATGTGGCAAGCACGGTAACACCTCCGGCTCCAGCCGGACGCGGTCGATCAGGCGATGAACTTCGTTGCGTGCTTCTGCGCGGTTCAGCCCGCGGAGTCGTCTCAGCGGCCGCAAAAGCGCGAACTCGATCGTGTGACTCGGATTGAGCGTCGAATCCGGATTCTGGAATACCATCTGGATGCGCCGGCGTAGATCGTCTGGCCGTTTGTCGACCGATAGCGCCGCGAGGTTGGCACCTCGGAAGAGCGCCTCTCCGCTGGAAGCGGGGGTGAGTCCCGAGATGACCCGCGCGAGGGTTGATTTTCCGCAGCCGGATTCCCCGACAATCGCCAACGTTTTGCCCGCGCGGGCATCGAGACTGACATTGTCAACGGCGCGAATAGACCCTTTTGCCTTGCCGCCAAATCGCCCGCGGAGGTCATAAGCCTTCGACAGCCCCCTGACGCTCAGCAATATCGGTGCGCCATCACTGTCGGTGCCGCTCTCTTGCCGAAGGGACGCGGCCCGAAGGGGCTTCGCCGCGATCGCGTCAAGGCGCACGCACCGGGCAACATGTTCCTGATCTTGCCGGACGGTGTGCATGGCGATTTCGGCTCGATCGCATTGAGGCTGCCGGAAGCTGCAGCGAGGTGAAAGCGCGCATCCGATACGTGCGCGGTCCTCGGCCGTGATGGTTCCTTCAATCGGCTCGAGACGGCCATGACGCCCAAGGCTGAGCCTGGGCAAGGCCGCGAGCAGGCCTTGTGTGTAGGGATGGGCCGGCGCGCGGAAGACGCTGCCGAGAGTTCCCGTTTCGATGAGGCGGCCGGCGTAGAGCACTCCGATGCGGTCGCAAATCCGCGCCACGGTGCCGAGATTATGGCTTATGAAGAGAACGGCTGCGCCGAACTTTGCGCGCAGTTCGCGTACCAATTCGAGGATCGCAGCCTCGATGGTGACGTCCAGGCCGGTCGTCGGCTCATCCATGATGAGCAGCGCCGGCTCGGCCATCAGTGCCATGGCAATCACAACGCGCTGCTGCTGGCCGCCGGAGAGTTGGTGCGGGTAGCGCGTCATCATGGATTCGGAGTCAGGCAGCCGCACTTCATCCAGCATGGCCACCGCCCGCCCCCAGGCGCGCCTGTGGTCCATCGCATGGTGCAACATGGGCACTTCACTCAGTTGCTGACCGATGGTCATGACCGGGTTGAGGCTCGACATCGGGTCTTGATAGATCATCGCCACCCGGTTGCCGCGCATGCGGCGAAGATCGCCTTCCGTCAGCCGATAAATGTCCTTGCCCTGGAAGACGATGCGGCCGGAGGTCAAGTTCATGCCGGGTGGCAGAGAACGCATGGTCGACAACGCGATCGTCGACTTGCCGCAGCCCGATTCGCCCACGAGTCCGAACGCTTCCCCAGGGCGGATCGAAAAGCTTACGTCGTAAAGAATGCGACTGCGCACATGGCCACGGCTCTCATGCTCGATGGTGACGCTCTCGAAAGTGAGAATGTCAGGCATCGCGCGCCATTTCCTGTAAACCGGTGGCGAGAAAATTAAACCCGATAACCAGCGACGAAATGGCCGCGGCCGGAAAGAGGGTCATGTGGGGCCAGATGAAGATCATGCCATAGGTTTCTTTCACCATCCCGCCCCAGTCCGGGTCCGGCGGCGGGAGGCCGACGCCGAGAAAGCCGAGGGCGCCGATGGTGACGGTCGTGTAGCCGAGCCGCAGGAACAAATCGACGATCAACGGGCCGCGCGCGCTTGGCAGGATCTCGACGAACATGATGTACAAGGTGCTCTCCCCGCGCATCCGTGCTGCTGCGACATAGTCGCGGTTCCTGACGTCGAGCGTCACGCCGCGGACAATGCGAGCGATGATCGGCGCGGCCGTGAATGTGATCACAAGGATGATGTTGAAGGCCGATGCGCCGAAGCGCGCAATAATAATCAGATAGAGAATGATCCTGGGAAAGGCGAGAAGCGTATCGCCGATGCGCATGATCAGGGCGTCTATCCAGCCCCCGCGATAACCGGCAAGAAGGCCGAGGATTATGCCGAGTGTGGCGGCGCCCAACACGGCCACCGGTGCGACCGTCAGGACCGTTCTTGCTCCCCATAGTAGGCGCGACACGATATCGCGGCCAAGATTGTCGACACCGAGCCAGTGCTCCGCAGAAGGATAGGGATAGGCGATCAGGAGCGCGTCCAGTTTGTTGGGCGGGAACGGTGCGATCCAGGGCGCGAACAGCGCGCAAATTATCCAAAACGCGACAATAATTCCACCAAACATTGCAATGGGCGACTGTCTCAACGCAAACCATGTGCGCCCAGGAACCGTCCTCCACTTTGCTTTCCTCTGCGGTTTGGCGGCAACGGTATCGGAAAGTGGCCCGCCGAGAATGTTCCGGCCCGTCTCGTTCATACTCGGATCCTCGGATCGAGCGCCATGTACCCATAGTCGCCGAGAATCTGCGTAAGCATGGTCACGCTCACGGCGCATAACGTGCCCGCCTCAATGAGGGCGATATCCTTGTTGAGGGCGGCTTCAAGCATCATGCGGCCGAAGCCCGGATAGGCGAATACCATCTCCACGACGACGAGTCCGGAGACGAGATAATTCAACTGCAGCAGAATGACGGTGAACGGCGTAATAAGCGCGTTGCGCAATGCGTGTTTCACGACGACATCACGGAATGGCATACCCTTTAGCGTTGCTGTCCGGATGAAGGGCTGTCGCATTACCTCGACCATCGACGCGCGAATCATGGAGATGAGATAGCCCCCGTCGTAAAGCGTCACCACCGCGGCGGGCAGAACAAACTGCGACCAGATTGGCCAGCCGCCGCTGGTGCTGAGGGGCGAGATTCCGGGCAGGATGCCGAGTTCAACGACGAAAATTGCCAGGAGGAACACGCCCAGCGCAAACTCGGGGATCGATGCGCAAACGGAGGAGAACACGGAGATAGCGCGGTCGATAAAACTCCGCTCCCGCATGCCGGCGATCACGCCCAAAAGGACGGAGAAAGGGACGATGACGGCGAAGCAAATACCGGCCAGCACAAGCGTGTTGCCAAGCCTGTCCCAAAGAATCTGCGCAACGGGTCTGCGATAAAGGATCGACTCGCCGAAGTTGCCACTAAGCGCATTGGCCAGATATTCCCGGTACCGGGCGAGCAGGGAGCGATCGAGTCCCATTTGCTTGGTGAGAATGTCGACCTGGTCCTGCGTCGCGTAGGGACCAAGCAATTTGCGCGCGACGTCGATCGGCGTCAGCTCGTTCAGCGCAAAGACGAGGAACGAGACGACGAGCAGCGTTACCGCCATGTTCAGGAACTGCCTGGCCGTATAACGCAGCATCGCCGCCTTCGGTTAAGGTCCTCGGAACTTCTTCCGCCAGCTTCCAGGTCCACTCAGGTTCCGGTCTCAACTATCAAGCGTGGCCACCGCTCGGCAGCGGCCAGCGCCGGAAGGCGTGAACCAGCCGTCACGGCATCAGGCGTCGATCCACATGTCCTTGGCTTCGATGTAGACACTGGGATGGATCTTGTAGCCCTTGATCTTCTTGTCCGTGTAGTTGAAGACCGAGCGCCACAGCGGAAGCACGATTGGCCCTTCCTCCAGCATGAGATTTTCGAGTTTTGCCATCACTGCCCGGCGCTTTTCGACGTCGAGATAGCCTTCCGCTTCGGTGATCATCTTGTCGAATTCCGCGTTGGACCAGTTCGCCTCGTTCCAGGCGCCCCCGGTCCGGTAGGCGAGACTGAGCACCATGGTACCGAGCGGGCGATGCGCCCAGGTCGTGAAGCCGAACGGCACCTTGGTCCAGACATTCCAGTATTGTGTTGACGGCATCACGCTGATCTTGACGCGGATGCCCGCTTCTTTCCATTGTTCCACCATCGCTTGCACCGCGAGCAGCTCCCAGTCGGGCTGCGGGCGACACACGATCTCCGCATCGATGCCGTTCGGATAACCGGCGGCAGCCAGGAGCGCTTTGGCTTTGGCAATATCCTGCTTCATGTAGCCCACATCCGCGTATTCGGGGTGCGTCGGCGCGACATGATGATGTTCGCCGCGTTTCCCTAAACCGCGATAGGCCACCTTGAGGACGGCCTCGGGATCGGTGGCGTGGCGCAACGCCTGCCGCACGCGCTTGTCATCGAACGGCTTGATCGAGTGGACACGCGCCACAGCGGTATAGGCGGTGTCGACCATGTTGATCTGGAGGTGCGGTATCCGCTCGATCGTGGAGTAGGTGGTGATTGCGCCTTGATAGATCATGTCGACTTGTTTCGAAACCAGCGCGGCGACCTGGGCAGCCGGATCGTCGCCGAGATCGATGATCTCGAAATTATCGAGATGCGCGCCGCCGCCCCAGTGGCCGTTTTTGCGCGCAACGAATTTTGCGCGCTTGCCGACATCGAGTTCGACCATCTCGAACGCGCCGGTGCCGTTGCTGCCCACCTTGAACTCGCCGTTCTCGAGCGGGTCCATGATCATGAATGGATAATGAAAGAGGGCCTCGGGAATACCGAGATTAGCCGTCTTGCCGTTGAGCCTCACCGTGAAATCATCGACTTTTTCGATCGCGCTGGCATCCCACAGCCGGGTCGACTTTTTGGCAACGCCTTTGTCGTCCTTGTCGCCGGTCTCGAACTCATCAAGGATAAAACCCTTCAACAGACCGACTACGGAAGAGCCAGTCTTGGCATCGAGCACGCGCCTGATGTTCCACGCGACGTCGTCGGCGGTGAGCTTCCGGTTATCCTTGCGCCACGTCACATCTTTGCGCAGACGCAACGTCCACGACTTCAGATCGGGGCTCGCTTCCCATTTCTCCACCAGGTTGGGGCGCGTGACATTATCGATGCCGGTGTAGGTGAGATAATCAAGCGATTGTCGTGCGGCGTTCGCGCCTTCGACCCAGGAATACGTGTGGGGACTCTTGAGATCCTGCACGCGCGAGCCAAGACGCACGGTGCCGCCCTTCTTCGGCGTGCCTTGCGCCCTGGCCGGGGTTGGCAGACCCGCCATGCCAAAAGCGACGGGCGCGGCGACGCCGAGCAGCGTCGCCACGCGCAAGAACTCGCGGCGGTCCAGGTTTCCGTCCGCGAACTCGCGCCCTGCCAGTTTGATGATCGGATGGAGTTTATCGGCCATGGCTTCCTCCTAGGTGGTAATTGCTGATATCGGCAGTCCAGGATGGACCGAGCCGTCCTTCCACATTCACACCAAATCACTCTGGATCATCCACATTCAGATTGATACCTGTTTGTGGCTGCCAAAAGTTCAGTCGGGCCGCAACGCGATCTCTTGACGTCCGATCGTCGGATGAGTGCGGCCAAATTGAGGATCTTCCACCAAACGAAGGGGTGACGCAAGCACCGAAAATCCGGCCCTTCGGTAACCTTTTAATATGAGTCAACGCGCCGGCGCACGAAATCCGCGCAATGAAAAAATGCTTTAACCCGATATCATGCTTGTGCAAATGCGTGCCGCGTTGGTGCGAATGCGGCTTACGGTCGTGTCCTGAGTGTTCGCCGAAGCCATGCGCCAGGCAGCTATGTAACCGCACCGACCTCGTCCGCCTTGCGCGCGATGTTTGTACTGGGCGCACACGTGCAACGAGCCGATCTGGCTCATATGCGAGCCCTCTTCCCGGACCCGCGCTATAGAGCGCACTCTACTCGTTTATGAGGCGCTGCGCCGATGCCGCAGTTGCTCGGCGTATTGCAGATGTTGTTCGCTCAGGTTCTTGGCGCTGCCGAAAATGTAATGCTTCGACATATCGGGCGAGTAACGGCTGGCCGGCGGCTTCCGCCCAAGCGCCTCGGCGAGCGCGCGAATATGATGCGGGCCTGCACCGCAGCATACGCCGAGATAACGCACGCCCAAGTCGTATGCAGCCTTGCCGAACTCCGCGATCTCGAAGCGGTTGCAGGTGAATGGATCGAGCGCAATCGGGAACGGATGATCGCGCGGAATGCAGTTGCAGTGCCTGTCGTTCAGAGACTGAAAGGTCGGCTCCCTGACGGTCGTGCGATATGCCACCGGCAGAGCCGCCATGGGCACCTTGACCTTTTTCCGGATTTTCTTCAAAAGCGGGAGCATCGTCTTTGGCCCGCGGGCGCAATTGAGCCCGACCACGTCGACGCCACGATCCTCCAGCCGCTTGCAGGCATCCTCCGGCGTCCAACCCTCGCGCGTAACCCCGTTTGTGGGAATAGCAAGCGTAACCACGGCCGTCAGCTTGGCCGCCTTGATCGCATCGAGCGCCATCAACGCTTCCCCGCCGTGGGTGTAGGTCTCCGCGATGACAAAGTCGACACCGGCGTCCGCCGCCCAATGGAGCTGCTCGTCAAACATCTTGCGCACGGCTTTGTGCGTCGCTTTATCCTCCGGCATATAGGCGGTCGTGTTGCAGATATTCCCCGCAAAGAGCGCGCCGGTGTCCTTGGCGACTTTTTTCGCGATCTTGAGCGCCATACGATTCATCGGTTCAAGGTCCTTTTCTCGACCGATCAAGCGCAACTTCTCGCGGTGGCCGTAATACGTGAATGCCTCGATCACATCGGAGCCGGCGTGCGCAAACTCGCGGTGCAGCTGTTCCACGAGCCCGGGATTCTCGAGGACGACTTCAGGAACAAAGGCGCCGGCCTGCAAATACCCGCGCCGTTCGAACTCGAAAAGATAACCCTCCGCGCAAATCACTGGCCCCTTTTCGAGGCGCTCCATAAGGCCCGGTTTCTTTGCTGAGTTCTTGGAGTCTTGATTGCTCTTCTCCATCATGAACCTTCTTTCCGAATTGACAGCGACAGATACGAAAATCCGCAGCGGGCGCAATCGTCTGCTGTGCCGCGGGTGGGAGCGACCCCGTGCTCATTTTAGCCGCGCCGTCCAAGACCGGACCGGCCAAATCCCGGGCCATTAGGAAGACTTATCAGAGCAATGTTTTGTGCTAATCCCAAGCCAGACGAGTCGGAACCAAACAGGTTAAAGTCCTGGGTACACGAAGCTGATTGCCAAATAGATTTATTGGATGAGAGTTCTTGAAATGGCAAACCGAACCGGTGGCAGGGTGTTGATCGATGCACTGAAGATTAATGGTGTTGAGAAGATGTTTGGTGTTCCAGGCGAGAGTTATCTTGAAGCGCTGGATGCACTGCATGATCACAAACCACAGATAGATTACATCACCTGTCGCCAGGAGGGCGGAGCCAGCTTCATGGCTTGCGCTTACGGCCGTCTGACTGGCAAGGTGGGTATCTGTTTTGTCACCCGCGGCCCCGGCGCAACCAACGCGTCGATAGGTGTGCACACGGCTTTTCAGGATGCTGCGCCGATGATCTTGCTGGTGGGGCAGGTACCGCGCGGCAATATCGAACGCGAAGCGTTCCAGGAGATCGACTACCGTCGTATGTACGCTCAGATGGCCAAGTGGGTCGCGCAGATCGACGATCCGTCTCGGATTCCCGAGTTTATCAACCGTGCTTTCCAGGTAGCCCAGTCTGGTCGCCCAGGTCCTGTGGTTCTGGCGCTTCCCGAAGATATGTTGCGCGAAAAAACCGACGTGGCGGATTTGGCTCCGGCAAAACCGGTTCAGGCGAACCCGGGGTTGGCTGACCTGGAGCAGATGCAGTCGATGCTGGCGCAGGCGAAGAAACCGCTGGTGATCGTAGGTGGTTCTGTGTGGCGTGATGAGGCTCGTCTGGCATTTGAGGAATTTTGCCAGCGCAACAATATCCCGGTGGCAGCAGCGTTTCGTCGTCAGGGGCTATTTGATGCCCATCACGACTCTTACGTGGGTGATGTGGCCTGGGGAAATATTGATAGTCTGACAAAAGCGATCGACGAATGCGACCTGTTGATCAGCCTGGGTGCTCGCTTGGATGAAGGCACTACCTGCAAATACAGTGTGCTTAAACCCCCAGTACTCAAACAGAAGTTTATTCATATCTATCCGCAGGCGGAAGAACTGGGTCGTGTCTTCAAGGCTGATCTGATGATTAATTCGGGCGTCTGTGAAATGGCGTTTGCTCTGCAGAAACTGGACCTGAACAGCGGCGAGCGCTTTGCCGACTGGCGCGAACGTCTGCGCGCCGGTTACATCGAGTCTCTGATCGCAACACCGCAACCGGGTGATCTGGATATGGGGATGGTGATGGCGCATCTGCGTGAAGTACTGCCACGCGATACCATCGTTACGGCCGGCGCCGGTAACTACGCCGACTGGCCGAACAAGATCTACCAGTACACCGGCTGCAGCACTAACCTGTCTTCGATTAGTGGCGCCATGGGCTATGGCGTTCCGGCGGCCGCCATGGCCAGTATTGTTAATCCGCGCCGCGCTGTCGTCTGCTTCACCGGGGACGGGGATTTCCTCATGAACGGTCAGGAGTTGGCGACGGCGATGCAGTACGGCGGCAAGCCAATCATTCTGGTCATCAATAACGGCCTGTACGGCACCATTCGTATGCATCAGCAGCGCCGCCATCCGGGGCGGGTCAGCGGCACCGAGCTGATGAACCCGGACTTTGCGATGTATGCACAGGCCTTTGGTGCCTATGGTGAAACCGTGACGCGCACTGAAGATTTCGCCGCCGCCTTTGCGCGTGCTCGGAAGTCCGGCCGTGCCGCCTTGCTGGAGCTGCAAATCGATCCGGAGTCCATCTGCTACAACGCTCCGGCGCTTAGTGACATTGAGCCGCTGTGAAGAAGATGCGATGATGGTCCAGAACAAAATGCCACTACTGAACAAACAACTGGAACGGTTCCATCCATCTGCCATCAACACTGGATTTACCCTTGCCGGCCGTCTTGAAGCAGACGGTGTAGATATAGTCAATCATGAAATGTGAGGTTTCTCGTGGTACAAAGTGTTTCTGAATTTATCCGGGACTTGCGTTACGAAGATATTCCGGACGACGTATTGGCGGTGATGCGCCGCAGTTTGCTTGACACAATCGGCGTGGCAGCGATCGGTAGCACCACTCGCATGTGCGGCATTGTCAGAGAATTTGCGCGCACCCATATGCCGGCTGGAGAGAACGGGCCCGCAGCACGACTGCTGTTTTCCGGGCTAACTGTGAGCCCGATGGGCGCCGCGATGGCCGGGGCCTTCACCGTGGATTCCGTGGACGCCCATGATGGTTATTCCAAGGTGAAAGGCCATGCCGGTTCCGGCGTATTTCCGGCGGTTATAGCGGTGATTGATGACCTGCGCCGACAGGGGAAAAAGGTATCGGGACGTAACCTGCTACTCGCCCTGACTATTGGCTATGAAGTGGGTTATCGATCTGGTCTTTGTCTGCATGGCACCGTGCCTGACTACCATACCTCCGGTGCCTGGACGGCGGTGGGCGCCGCTGCTGCCGCGGCTCGTCTGCTGG
Organism: Betaproteobacteria bacterium; assembly: GCA_003153335.1. GTDB lineage: Bacteria > Pseudomonadota > Gammaproteobacteria > Burkholderiales > Casimicrobiaceae > PALSA-1005. The sequence goes on from PLYG01000538.1 coordinate 9,420, forward strand.
GGTTGGATTCCGGGCAGATTCGTCATGCTCTGGGTATTGCCGAATATCATGGTCCGCGCAGTCAAATGATGCGATGTATCGACCATCCCACCATGTTGCGCGATGGTGTCGGCTGGGGTTCCCCGGCCGGCGTTTCTGCAGCCTATATGGCGCAGTTGGGATTTACCGGAGCACCGGCGATCACTACAGAAGGTGAAGAGGCCGAGTCATATTGGCATGACCTGGGTGCGCGTTGGGAAGTAAACAACACCCACTATAAAGCCTATCCAGTCTGCCGCTGGGCCCATCCTGCACTCGATGCCGTGAAGGATCTCATGCGTGAACACAAGCTCATCAGCAGCGATATTGAAAGCGCGCGGATCAAGACTTTCCATTACGCCACCCGTCTGGCCGGTCATGCGCCAAAAAACATGGAGGAACTGACTTACGCGCTGGCATATCCCTTTGCCATTATGGCTGTACACGGTGAAATGGGTCCGCGCCAGTTGCGTGAGGGTATTTTGGAAGATGCTGAAGTACAGCGTATCAGCCACGCGACGGAACTGGTGGATGACGAGCACTACACTCGTATCAGCATCGACAAACGCTGGGCGGATGTGACGCTCTTTCTGACCGATGGGCGTGAAATCCAGTCCGCTGCACGGACACCGCGTGGCGATCCGGATAACCCGCTGTCCGATCAGGAGATCAGCGATAAATTCCACCTGCTTGCCGATGACGTAATCGGTACTCCGCGCGCCAAGGAGATCGAACAGCTGGTGGCCCAAGTTGACCAGGATAGCTTCAATTTGGATACCTTACTGGTCTTGATCTGCTCTGCAGTCTGACCGGGAGAAGCCAAACCCCCAACAGCCAAGTCCCGGGCCATTAAGGAGACTTATCGGAGCAATCTTTTATACTAATCCGATTGTATTCCGAACTGAAGCTGGCCGTTCCCGTCGTAAGCTACCCTCTTCCGATCTTGCGCGAACAATGAAGACCCATACCCAGGTGGTAATTATCGGTGGCGGCGTCGTGGGCGCCAGCGTTCTCTATCATCTGACCAAGATCGGCTGGACCGACGTCCTGCTCCTCGAAAAGCACGAGTTGACGTCCGGCTCAACCTGGCACGCTGCGGGAGGTGTCCACACCTACAATAGTGACGCCAATGTCTCCCGGCTGCAAAAATACACGATCGACCTTTACCACGAAATCGAACGGATTTCCGGCCAATCGTGCGGGCTTCACGCGACAGGCAACCTTGTTCTCGCTGCGAACCAGACGGTGCTCGACAACATTCGAATGATGCACAGCCGCAGCCAATATCTGGGCCTCGAGATGCAGCTCATTTCGCCGCGCGAGGCCAGGGAACTCAATCCTCTGATTGACGACAAGGAATTCATCGGCGCGTTGCACCGCAAGGACGGCGGGCACGTCGATCCGAACGGCGTGACGCAAGCCTATGCCATCGCCGCCCGCAAGGCAGGCGCGGAAATCCAGCGCTTCACGCAGGTCACCGGGCTCGAGCCCCGTCCCGACGGCGGCTGGCTGGTGATCACCGACAAGGGCGAGATCATTTGCGAGCATGTCGTCAATGCCGCCGGCCTGTGGGCGCGCGAAGTCGGGCACATGGCAGGTATCGAGCTGCCCGTGCTCGCCATGGAACACATGTACATTGTTACTGAAGACATTCCGGAGGTGGTTGCGTTCGGTCGCGAACTGCTGCCGACCACCGACTATTCGGGCGAGATATACCTGCGACAGGAGGGTAAGGGCGTCCTCATGGGGACCTACGAGCAGGATTGCCGCGTGTGGTCCCCGGACGTGACACCGTGGGACTTCAACATGCAGCTCCTGCCGGACGATCTGGACCGCCTGTCGAGTCATCTTGAGATTGGATTCAGGCATTTTCCTCCTATCGGCCGTGCCGGCATCAAGAGGGTCGTCAATGGCCCATTCACCTTCGCGCCCGACGGCAACCCTCTGGTCGGACCGGTGCGCGGTTTGCGGAACTACTGGTGCGCCTGCGGCGTGATGGCCGGTTTCGCGCAAGGCGGGGGCGTCGGTCTGGCGCTGTCGCGGTGGATGGCAGAAGGCGATCCCGGCGCCGATCTCTTCGCGATGGATGTTGCCCGCTATGGTCCGTTCGCGACGCCCGCCTACACGAATGTCAAGGTGCAGGAGAACTACAGGCGCCGCTTTCGTATGTCTTTTCCCAACGAAGAGTTGCCTGCTGCGCGTCCGCTGCGACGCACGCCCGTCTACGACCGGTTGCAGGCCGCGGGCGCCGTTTTCGGCGCCAATTTCGGCCTTGAAGTTGCGCTCTGGTACGCACCAAAGGGCATGGAACCGGTCGAGACGCTGACCTACCGCCGTTCCAATGCGTTCCCCGTGGTGCGCGAAGAGTGTCATGCGGTGCGCAACGCCGTCGGCCTCATGGAAATATCGGGCTTCGGCAAGTATGAAATCGCGGGGCCTGACGCCGCAACCTGGCTAAGCAGGTTGCTCGCCGGCAAGGTGCCCGCGCCAGGGCGCATGGCGCTCGCGCCGATGTTGAACGAGCAGGGCCGCATCATCGGCGACTTTTCGCTGGCCTGCGTGGCGCGCGACCGCTTCCTCATGATCGGATCGGGCGTGGCCGAGATTTATCACATGCGCTGGTTCGAGCTGCATCCCCCACCCACCGGCACAGTAATCCGCGCTCTGCCGCACGCCCTGACCGGCTTCGCGATTGCAGGACCGCGTTCGCGCGAGTTGTTGCAACGTCTGGCCAGGGCGGATGTCTCAGGCGGTGCATTCAAGTTTTTTGACGTCCGCGAGATGGCAGTCGGCATGGTGCCGGCGACCGTCATCCGTGCGAGCTATACCGGCGACCTTGGCTATGAAATCTGGGTCACGCCTGACTATCAGGTCACGCTTTATGAGCAACTCGTCGAAGCGGGCAACGACCTCGGCCTTCGTCATTTCGGCAGCCGTGCGTTGATGTCGCTTCGGCTGGAGAAGGGATACGGCGCTTTCTTGCGCGAGTTTCGCTCCGATTACACGCCGATGGAAACCGGTCTCGGTCGTTTTGTGGCGTATGACAAGGCCGACTTCATCGGTCGCGAAGCGGCTCTGCATGATCGCGCGGCGCCACCCGCGAAAAGGCTGGTAACACTGGTCGTCGCGGCGAACGGCGCGGAAGCGGCCGGCTATGAGACGATTTTGAAGGATGGCAGGGCAGTGGGTCAGGTGACCTCCGGCGGCTATGCGCACTGGGCGGAGAAGAGCGTCGCCCTGGGCTACGTTCGGTCCGATCTGGCGAAGGACGGCGAGACATTCGTGATCGGCATCATCGGTGACGATTGTCCCGCGCGCATCCAGATGACGCCCCTCTTTGACCCGGATGGCGGACGGCAGCGAAGCTAAAGGAAAAACGCATGACTGAAATCTTCAAAGACGTCCGCAAGCAGGAATATCTGAATGCAGAAGGCGCGGACAAGCCGCTGAAGAGTCCGATTCCACTCGCAACGCTCAAGCAGGCTCGCGCCTACCGCAAGGGGCGCATAGTCGAGAAATTACGCGAACACGATTGCGCGGCGATCCTGCTTTACGATCCCATCAACATTCACTACGCGCTCGATGTTTCCAACATGCAGGTCTGGGTGGCGCACAACGCGGCGAATTATGCGGTGGTGGGTGCGGATGGATACGCTATCGCCTTCGAATACGGCAAATCGGAGCATCTGGCCAAAGGCATCGAGACCGTCGACGAAGTGCGCACCGCGGTGCCGTGGTTCTACTTCTCGGCCGGCACTCGTCTGCTGGAAAGGCTGGAGAAATGGGCGGACGAAATCGCGGCGATAGTCCGCGAGCGTGGGGGCGGCAACATGCGGCTTGCCGTCGACAAGATGGAACCGCTCGGCGTCGATGCGTTGCGCAAGCGTGGCATCACGCTCGTGGAAGGCCAGGAACTGACCGAACATGCGCGCAAAATCAAGAGCCCGGAAGAGCTGGAGCTCATGCGGTGGACCATCCGTGTCTGCGAGGCCGGCATGGCGCGCATGTACGAGCACTCGCTGCCCGGCAAGACCGAGCAGGAAATCTGGGCCGAGCTCCATTACGAGAACATACGCTCCGGCGGCGAGTGGCTGGAAACGCGGCTCCTGGCGGCCGGCCCGCGCACCAATCCCTGGTTCCAGGAATGCTCGGACTACATCTGCCGGGACGGGGAGATACTCTCCTTCGATACCGACATGATCGGCCCCTACGGCTATTGCGCCGATCTGTCGCGCTCCTGGACCATCGGTCATCACCGTCTCTCAAACAAGCAAAGCGAGCTGTATGAAGCCGCGCTGAGCCAGATCAACCACAACCTGACGATCCTGCAGCCCGGTATCACGTTCGCCGAGTTCAACGAAAAAGCCTGGCGCATCCCCGAGAAGTACCAGGCGCGGCGCTATTCGTCCGCCCTCCACGGCGTTGGCATGGCCGACGAGTGGCCGTCGGTGCCGACCCACGTGGATTTCGCGCGTGCCTCCTCCGGCATCTTCGAGGAGAACATGTGCGTGTGCCTTGAA
>PLYG01000415.1 GCA_003153335.1 Betaproteobacteria bacterium
GCCGATTCACGGGCGAGTGGTTTGAGGCGGCCAAACCGCTGCTGGTCGCCCGTGCGACGCGCGTCTTTCACTTGTGCGCCGCCGCCGCCGGCATCGGCCTGATTGCAGGCCTGTATTTGCGCGGCATCGCGCTCGACTATCAAGCGGGCTGGGAGAGCACATTCCTCGACTTCGGCCAAGTCCATGCGCTGCTCTCCGTGATTTATGGGCCGGCGTCTTTCGTGACCGGCGTCGCGGTGCCCGATGCCGCCCACATCGAGGCCATCCGCTGGCAGAACGGTGCGGGCGGCGAGCGTGCCGGTTCCTGGATCCACCTGCTCGCCGCGTCGGCTGCGCTGTTCATCGTGCTGCCGCGCCTGCTGCTCGCGCTGCTGGGCACGCTGTCCATCTGGAGATGGTCGCGGCGCGCGCCGTTGCCGCCTGCGCTGACCGCGTACTTTCGCGCTGTCTTCAGCGGCGTGGACAGCGCGATCGGCCGGGGCATCATCATGGTGACGCCCTACGCCTACGAGCCGTCCGCAAATTCGCTGGCGCGGTTGCGTGCCTTGCTCCCGTCTGCATTAGGGGAGACTCTGGCCGTGGACTCGCGCGCGCCGGTGGCCTATGGCGATGAAGAATCGTTCCTGCGGCACCTGGGGGATCGCGGGGGCGGCATCGCCGATGTGATCGTCCTGCTGTTCAATCTTGCGGCCACGCCGGAAGACGAGAACCACGGCGCGGTCATCGCTGGCGTGCGCGATTGGCTGACGACGAATCGGCGCCATGTTCAACTGCTGCTACTGGTCGACGCAGGGCCTTACGCGGCACGAATGGCATCGCAGGGAGGTGCGGAAGAGCGCCTGGCCGAGCGGCGCCGCGCCTGGCACGATTTCGTTGCCGCGCGGGGCTTGACCGCATGCGTGGTCGATCTCGCGGCGGCTGCGCCGCCCGCGGATCGCACCGAGCCGGCGGACGATGCGCTCGTCGACCAAGTGCGGGCCGCACTGTGGCAACCGGCCGCGACATGAACAATCCGATGGCGCTTTCCTCCGACACAGCCATGATCAATCTGAGCCTGGCCTCGCACACCAATGTGGGCAAGACCACGCTGCTGCGCACGCTGATTCGCCGGGACGTCGGCGAGGTGGCGGACCGCGCGCACGTCACCGAGCAGGCGGAGGGCCACGTGCTCATCGACACGCCGCAAGGCGACACGCTGCGCCTGTGGGATACACCGGGGTTCGGCGACAGCGCGCGGCTGCTCAAGCGCCTGCGCGCGAGCGACAACCCGATCGGCTGGCTGACCACCCAGGTGTGGGACCGCTTCACCGATAGGCCCTTTTTCAGCAGCCAGCAGGCGATCCGCAATGTACGCGACGAAAGCGACGTGGTCCTCTATCTGGTCAACGCCGCCGAGGATCCGGCGTCGGCAGGCTACGTGGACGTGGAGATGCAGATCCTCGGCTGGATCGGCAAGCCGGTCCTGCTGCTGCTCAACCAGATGGGCGCGCCGCGCGCACGCGCGGTGGAGGCCGCCGAGGAACTCGTCTGGCGCCAGCACGTGGCCGTGCACGCTGGCGTGCGCGGCGTCATCGGGCTTGACGCGTTCGCGCGTTGCTGGGTGCAGGAGGACAAATTGCTGGGCGCCGTGGACGGCGTGCTACCGCCGGCAAAACAGTCGGCCTTCCAGCGCCTGCGTGCGGCTTGGGCGAAGCAAAACATCGCGGTGTTCGACTCTGCGATGCGGGCGCTCGCCGCACAGCTTGCTGCCGTGGCGGCCGATCGGGAAACCGTGAGCAGCCCCGGCTTCAAGGCGAAGGCCGGCCGATGGCTGCGTTCGCTGCTGACCGACCGCGAAATGACCGACCCCGACACCGAGCGCGCAATGAACGCGCTCGCACAGCGACTGGACGGCGTTGTGCGCGAGACGACCGATCGCTTGATTGCCTTGCACGGGCTTTCCGGCAGAGCAAGCGAGACCATCCTCGCCCGTGTCGCGGGGCAATTCGAAATCGCGAAGCCAGCGGATATCGGCACATCCGGCGTGATAGGCGGTGTGGTCACCGGCGCGCTGGGCGGTCTCACGGCTGACCTCGCCGCGGGTGGACTCACGTTCGGCGCGGGCGCGCTGATCGGCGGCATCGTAGGTGCGCTCGGCGCGAGCGGCGCTGCGACCGCATACAACCTCGTGCGCGGGGCGGTGGACGGCAAGGTGAGCTGGTCGGTCGAATTCCTCGCGCAAAGGCCCGCCGCCGCGCTGCTGCGCTACCTCGCCGTCGCGCACTACGGGCGCGGGCGCGGCGAGTGGGTCGAGGGCGAATATCCGCCGCATTGGCAGCAGTTGGTGGAGGAGGTATCGGAGCATCACCACGGCGAGATCGTGCCCGTCCTGAAAGCTGCGGATCAGGGTGCGAATGCCGACGAAGTCGCCAGGCAGATGCAGCCACTCATCACCGCGATGGCGAGGGAGGCGCTGGTGCGGCTGTATCCGGAGGCGGAGCGGATCTTCGAATCGACACTGCAGTCCGATGCTGCCGGCACGCAACAATCGCCGCAATCCCCAGGCGTTGCGCAAGGTGTGCCAACGCAGCCATGCCTTAAACTCACGCCATGAACCTGGGATCACTCTTGCGCACCGCGGGTGGACACATTGGATAACGAGAAACTAAAGGCCTTGCGCCTGAAATATGCGGATGCCAAGGGCGGTGACATTTTCGATCCTGAGTTCGCGGCGGTCGCGGCGCAGGTATTTTCCAACCCCGAGCGCCGCAAGTGGCCATTCTCCGATCCGGCCACCTTGCTCGGGATGCCGTTCCGGCCCGACGTGCTGTCGCAGCCTGGCTTCGGCGGTCTCGAGGTTGCGCTGGTCGGCGTGCCGATGGATCTCGGCGTCACCAACCGCAGCGGAGCGCGCTTTGGCCCTCGCGCGGTGCGGACCATCGAGCGCATCGGTCCTTATAACCATGTGTTGAAATGCATGCCGACGCGCGACCTTGCAGTCGCCGATATCGGCGACATCCCGTTCCGCAGCCGTTTCGATCTCGCGAAGTCGCATGAGGATGTCCGCCACCACGCCCGCATGCTGGTCGATGCTGGCGTCAAGCCGGTCTCGGTCGGCGGCGATCATTCGATCTCGCTGCCTTTGCTCCAGGCGATCGCCAAGCACGGCCCGGTCGGCATGGTCCATATCGACGCCCATTGCGACACGGGCGGTGTGTTCGAGGGCTGCAAGTTCCATCACGGCGGCCCCTTCCGCCGAGCCGTGCTCGACGGGGCGCTCGATCCCGCCCGCACCATCCAGATCGGCATCAGGGGCTCGGCCGAATATCTTTGGGAGTTCTCCTACGAGTCCGGGATGACGGTCATCCATGCCGAGGAGATCGACGGGCTCGGCCTCGAGGGCGTCGTCGAGCGCGCCAAGGCGGTGGTCGGCGACGGGCCGACCTATCTGTCCTTCGACATCGACAGCCTCGATCCGGCCTTTGCTCCCGGCACCGGCACGCCGGAGAT
>PLYG01000376.1 GCA_003153335.1 Betaproteobacteria bacterium
AGGTCGGCCGACACGACAAACTGCTGCTGGCGTTTGATGCCCTTGCGCTATCGAAAATGCTCGGTCGCGACGTTCCTGCCGGCAAGATCATCCATGGCGACGACCATGCGGTACTGAAGGTGAAGACTTCAGGCTTGATGAGCGAGGTGCGGACGCTCGTCGATAAAATCGCCACCCTGCTTTCCAGCCATTTACCCCCTGATCTCATTTTGAATCGGCATTGCTCTGAGTGTGAGTTCCAAACCCGCTGCCACCAGAAGGCGGCGGACAAGGACGATCTCAGCCTGCTGGCCCTCATGACCGAAAAGCAGCGCAAGAAATTTCACGGGAAAGGCATCTTCACGGTCACACAGCTCTCGTACACGTTTCGTCCTCGTCGGCGTCCCAAGCGGCTACGGGACAAGCGGGAAAAGTATCACCACGCGCTGAAGGCGCTCGCAATCCGGGAAAGGAAAATCCACGTCGTCGGCAGTCCGGAACTAAAGATCCCGGGCACGCCGGTCTATCTTGACGTTGAAGGTCTGCCCGACCGCGATTTCTACTATCTGATTGGAGTACGAATTGGGAAGAACGCCGCGGCGGTGCCACGGGCGGGCAACGCTCCGCGCCGGGAGCAGGCCGCCCAACCACTACCGGAGATCGACTTCGATCAGCGCCTGACCTGGTGACCAGCTCCTGCTGGCTCGGGCGGGGTCCCCCTGCGTCTTCGGCGCGCCGCGGCGCCGGTTTTTGGTGCTGAGGCACGCAAGGCTGCCCACGGCAGCCCGGCATGCGGCACAAGCGCGGAGTGTTCGGGCGTTCGACCATAAAGTCGCGCAAGTGACAGGGGTGCAGCGGCCGCCGATACTTGCAGTACGGTGGTTGAATCCTTGGTGCCGCGCCCGCGCCTGCATCTGATCCGCTTTCATGGGGTGCTGGCGCCCAACGCCAGGCTGCGTGCCGAGATCGTGCCGGGTCCGGCGCAGACTGCTGCAGCACTTGCAAACGATAACGATCACGCACACGGCGCAGCGGCGCGCATGAACTGGGCGCGTCTCCTCAAGCGGGTGTTCGCTATCGATGTCGAGCATTGCCCACATTGTGGCGGCAGCCTGAAGATCATCGCTGCGATCGAAGAGCCGGCGGTGATCAAGCGCATCCTGACCTATCTGGGATTGTCAGCACAACCGCCCCCGCACTCCCCGGCGCGGCGCTTTGATCTGTTTCAAGCGGCAGCGGCTTGATACGCAAACGCGGACTGGATTGGACCAGCGCCGACGGGGCGGCTTGGCCTGCGCCCGCGCAAGAGCGTGCAGGGGCCGGGAAGTCAGCGCTTTGGGGCCATGCGTTGCGGAAGATCTACCGAAATACAGCCGGGCGGGGGAGAGTTTTCATGCGGTTGACCGCTGGGCGGGTTGAGCAAAGAGTGCCGGCTGGTGGAAAACGGTGTTTGAATTTCCTATACACTGTCCTTATGCCTGGTTACCTATCGCTTCGTCTAAAGACCCTGCGCGCGCGCAGGAGAAATCGATGGCGGCGCCATTTTCCTGAGTGGCTTCAAGAGAATGCCGCGCAGGATCTGAAGAGCGCGAAGGGTGAACAGCACGTCGCCGAGGTAGTGTTCGCGCTGGCCGGACGTCTTGCGAGTGTCCTGCCATCGCTCGACCGTGGCCCCTCCGTTCTCGACGACCAGTCGTTCGCGACCAGCTTTCAACACACGCTGAGTTGGATCTCATATCAGGAAGACGTCACCGGCAGCGGATCTACGCTACGCGCCTATTGCGACATCACGGCGTCGCTGGCCGTCTTCAATCTGCTAGTGCGGGAGATCGCGGCGGAGTTTTCGCTTCCCGGCGTGGACGGAGAAATCGACGTCGCACGTCGTCTCGCCACCGCGGCAGGGAGTTGGCGCGAACCGCTCGTCGCGGCCGGACGGCGCATGCTGTCTGCGGGCAGGTACGACGAGGCCGCTGATTGCGCCCGTCGCGCCCTGAACGTCGTGACCGCGTGTCCCGTGTCGCAACGCCTCTTAATGGATGCGTTGCGCGAGCGGCGTCGCGCCGGCGGCACGATTGATAGTGTTGAGCAGAGCGGCCTCAGCGATCTCCACGGACGCTTTTGCCCAAGGCCGTTCGAAGTGCTCGTAAGCGGGCAGTCGACACGGTGGAACGAAGCCACGAACCTGACCGAGCAGGTGATGGGTTCGACCTATCTTTGCGATTGCGCCGCATGGCTGCCGTTCGTTGCCGGCAACGTCGTGGAGGCTGATTCGCCGGACGCGGTATGGAACTCGGATCAGGCCCAGGAGATCCGTCGCTCCGTTCTCGATGGTGACTATTCATATTGCAGCAGGACGATGTGCCCCGCGATCGTGAACGGCGCGCTGCCGCGGTCGGAAGAGGTTACAGCACCGCGTCTGCGTCGCATTATCGAGCGCCGCGAAACCGTTCTCGAAGATGGCCCGCGCCTCATCACGCTGGGCCACGACAGCTCGTGCAATCTGGCGTGCCCATCGTGCCGCGTCGGCATCGTCATGGCGGACAAGGCGCAGAACGAACGGCTCGACCGCGCGCGCGATCGCGTGATCCTGCCACTCCTTCGCGATCGGCAGGCAGGTCTCCATATGACGGCGTGGGGCGATCCATTTGCCAGTCGGCACTACCGCTCGATCCTGGAGGCGCTGCGGGAACCGGAGTTCGACGGCGTCAAGCTCTATCTCCTGACGAACGGCCTCGGACTGACGCCTCACGTCTGGACGGCGATGCCGCATCTGGCCGAAAAAATCGTGGAGCTTCGCGTCTCCGTCGACGCCGCGACCAAGGAAACATACGAGAACGTCCGGCGTCCCGGTCGATGGGAGGTGCTTCGCAGGAACCTGACCGTGATGGGCGAGATGTCCAAGGCCGGTAAGTTCCGGCGAAACCGCTTCGCCGGCGGCATGCAGTCGGTCAGCAGCGATCTCTTTCTTGACGCCAAGGATCCCGTCAGCTTCGTGCTCGCATTCGTCGTGCAGAGCGCCAATTTCCGCGAGATGCCCGCCTTCGTAAAACTGGCCGAGGAGGTTGACGCGGATGTCGTCGTGTTCCAAAAGTACTATAGCTTCGGCCATGAGGGCGCCGTGGAGTTCTCGGCCAAAGACGTCGCGTCACCGGCGCACCCGGAGCACCAGCAGCTGCAGGCGATCCTCCAGGATCCGGTGATGCAAAGTCCACGCGTCATCAAGACGTTCATCGCCCAACTGACGGCCGGGCAGGCATCATGATCCATCTCCGCGCAATGATGCAGCATCGCTACGTCTCCGGAATGCGGAGGCGATGGGCGGCGGCGTTCGGCAATGGCCGCGTCGCGAAGCGGTGGGCTCGTCGCGCCTTTGCCGAGTTCGAAGTGAGTGCCGGAAGGCGTGCGGAGATGCTCTCGTCGATCGTCACCGACGCTCTGCACTTGACCAAACTTGCGGACGATCTCGTTGTTGGCCGCGACGGTAGCCGTCGCTGCTTCGTCGATTTCCTGCTCCAGGCCTGTCAACGCGTTGACTCCGGTGACGTGCGGCACCGGAGTGCGAGACTTCGCTCGTACGTTGACGTCTCCGTTCAGGCGAAAGCACTCCGCGCCTTCGCGGATTACCTATCGCCGCGAAAGGCATTCGCCGGCGATCCGGCCAACGTGACCGCTCTGCTCCTCGAAGAGCTCCCCGACTCCCGTCCCTCACTGCTAGCGCATGCGGAGTTGCTGATCGAGCGACGGCATCTGGACGAGGCGATCGCTGTCATCCAGCGGGCGCTGCGCATTCAGGCCGTCTGCCCCTCCGCCCAGCAACTGCTCAGTCGTGCCTATGCCGCACAGCGCGAGAACGGCGGTCGCACCGGCGATCTGGATGGAATGAACTACGACCTGAGCGACAAGTTCTGCCCGATGCCGTTTACCCACCTCGCCACCGGTTACAAAGGCGACGCGTTCGCCTGCTGCTGTCCGGCGTGGGTTCCCTTCGCGGTGGGAAATGTGCTCGACGCGCCGTCAGCCGACGCGGTGTGGAACTCGGATGTCGCGGCAGAGATTCGCCGTTCGATGCACGACGGCGACTTCAGTTACTGTAGCCGGACGCTTTGCTCCTACATCGCCGCGCAGAAACTTCCGTTGAAAGCGGAGATCACCGATCCGCTGCTTCGCCGTTACATCGACGAGCGGTCGGTCGTTCTCGAAGAACTCCCACAGATGGTGCAGTTGAACCACGATCCGACCTGCAACCTGGCCTGCCCTTCATGCCGCACGGAAATTCTCACCGCGAAGGCCGAGGAACAGGACACCTACGCTGAATCAGCCCGGCGCGTCATCCTGCCGCTGCTCCGAAAAGTGAATGGGCAGAGTTACATTTCCGGCGGCGGCGAGGCGTTCGCGAGCAAGCACTATCGCTCCATCCTGGCCGCCTTGAATCGCACCGAGTATCCGGATCTTTATCTCTACCTCATCACGAACGGCCAACTAACGACTGCCGAACGCTGGCGCCAGTTTCCTGACCTGCTGGAAATGATCGACATCCTCTCGGTGTCGATCGATGCGGCACGCGCCGAAACGTACGAGCGCCTGCGACGTCCGGGAAAGTGGCCGAGCCTCATGAAGAACCTCGAGCTGATAGCGGAAATGCGGCGCTCGGGATCGATCCGGCGCTTTCAGGTCAACTTCGTCGTTCAGGAGGAGAACTATCGGGAGATCCCTGAATTCATCGAGCTCGGGACCCGCCTGGGAGTCGACAGCATCTGGTTGCAGCGACTGACCAACTATGGCGCGTATGCGGAGGGCGCGTTCGCAAAGGCAGACGTCACCTCGCCCGCGCATCCGCAGCATACGGAGCTGCTCGACATCCTGCGAAGCCCCGTCATGAGCCATCCGGCCATCGACATGGAGATGCTGATGCCTCTTCTGCCCGAAGTCGTCGCCTCGGATTTGCGTCTCCCGCTACTGCGCCACGCCTCACGCCGCAAATGTAACGAACTGCGTTGGGGCGTCATTGATGCGTAGCCCCGCGCACTTGGTCGAGCACGTCATCCCGCGAGTGCCGGTGCGCCGGCAGTTCGGCTTGCGTGAAGGCACGGACAAGCGCTTCGACAAGACCATCGAGTGATTTGCCACTGTCGCCGCCGCCAATCAATGAACGGGCCGGATAGCCAACCCGAACCGTCGGTGCCACGATGGCAGGGCCGTCTAAGCGCCCGGGGGCGTCTCACCCACGTCCAGCGAGTCTCTCGAGAACACCAAGGCCTGGACCGAGCACGGGTTCTGCGACTGCAGGGGCCGCGGATGAACATGCAGATGTTGATGTCGCTGGCCCCGCACGTGTACGGGGAAGAGTGCCTGGAGCGGTGGTCTTGAGCCGCGAGAGCGACTACGTCGCTCCTGGCTTGAAGGTCGTGCGGCCGGACGCGGCCTTTCCGCGCATGCGTGCCCTTGACCGGTCGACCCACCCGTGGAAATTCCTCCGCCGCGAGGTCCCCCACCTCTGGTACGCGGATGAACGATTTCCGCTGATGGGCTTCGTGAACCGCGACGAGGCCACGATTCTGCACAACATCGCCCTGGCGTTCGCGGGCAGGTCGGCGCTGGAGCTGGGCACCTGGCTCGGATGGTCCACCTGTCATCTCGCGCTCGCGGGTGTGACCGTGGACTCGATCGATCCCGCGCACGAGGATCCCGAGCATCGCGCGATCGTGCAGCAGTCGCTGGCGCTCGCCGGGGTCGCCGATCGGGTCAATCTGATCCCGGGCCGCAGCCCCGGCGCGGTCGGCCGCCTGGCGACGAAACATCAGCGCAAGTGGAGCCTCTTCTTCATCGACGGGGATCACGAGCGCGACGCGCCCGTGTGCGACGTACGCACCTGCCTTCCCCACGCGGCCCGGGATTGCGCGTTCGTGTTTCACGATCTGGCGTCGCCCGACGTGGCGGCAGGCCTGCGCTTCCTCCAGCGCCAGGGCTGGAAGGTGGTGGTGTTCCAGACCGCGCAGATCATGGGAATGGCCTGGCGCGGCCGCGTGAGCCCGCCCGCCCACGTCCCCGATCCCGAGGTGCTCTGGCAACTCCCCCATCACCTGGTCGGCCTGCCGGTGGCGGGCGTCGACTTCGATCACCTCGGCCAGGTCGCGGAGCCGTTCGCGGACCTCCGCGACCTCGTGCCCGCGGACGCGGGCGGCGAGCGACCGTCGATATGCATCGTCTCGAACGAGATCATCGGTCCCTTCAAGAACGGGGGCATCGGCACGTCGATGACCGGGCTGGCCGAGCGGATGGCGGCCGCGGGGTTTCCGGTGACCATCCTCTACACTGGCAATCTGACCTCGCCCGACGCCGGCCTGGGCGGTTGGCAGGCGCGCTACGCGGAGATGGGCATCGATCTCGTCGCTCTCGAGGCCGAAGGCCTCGGCGCGCTTGCGGGTCCGTTGCGGGACATCGGGTTCGGCGTGCCCGCGCTGGTCTACAAGTATCTCACTGCCCACGCGTTCGACGTCGTGCATTTCAATGACTGTCTCGGCGAGGGCAGTCTGTGTCTGGCCGCCAAGCGACTGGGGCTGGCCTTTCCGCGCTCGTTGCTGGTGCTCGCGCTGCACAGCCCTTCGCAATGGGTGCTGGAGCTGAACCAGACGCTCCCCACCAGCTTGCTCTATGCGGCCATGAACCACGCCGAGCGCTTGAGCGTGCGCTGCGCAGACGTGCTGTGGAGCCCGAGCCGCTACCTGCTCGGCTGGGCGCGCGATCGCGGCTTTGCGTTGCCGGCCCGCACGTTCGTGCAGCCGTACGCGTTGCCCACGCAGCGGCTGCGCGAGGGCGCGCCGTCGCCGTCGCCGTCGCCCGCCGTGACGCACGGCCGCGCCGCGAGCCCCCGCGAGATCGTCTTTTTCGGCCGGCTCGAAGAGCGCAAGGGGCTGCGGCTGTTCTGCAATGCGATCCATCGGCTGCGAGATGAGCTCGCCGAGCGACAGATCACAGTCACGTTTTTGGGCAAGGTCCAGCCGTTCGGGGCCATGAACAGCCTCGACTACATTGCCCAGCGCTCAGCGGGATGGCGTTTCCCGGTAAAGACCATCACCGACCTCGGCCAGCCCGAGGCGCTCGCGTACCTGCTCGGCAGCGGCCGCCTGGCGGTCATGCCGCCGCCGTTCGACAACTCGCCCTGCACGGTGTACGAGGCGCTCGACGCCGGCATTCCCTTCCTCGCCGCCCGCACCGGCGGAATTCCCGAGCTGATCGACGCCGCCGATCACGACCACGTGCTCTTCGATTGCTCCACCGAAGGTCTCCGCGCGGCACTGCGGGACACCCTCGGCCGCGGCGGCTGGATCGCCAAACCGTCGCTCGCGCAGGCGGACATCCGCAGCCAGTGGCAACAGATGCATGCCGGCTGGCGTGCGTTCCTCCCCAGCCCGGCCGCCGAGCCGCAGCGCCGTCCGGTGGTCGCGATCGTCGATCACGACGTCGGCCTCGATCTCGAGGCGACGCTGACCTCGCTCCGCGCCTGCGCCGGCATCCGGCGGGTCGTGGTGCAAAATCGCACCGGCGCCGCGCTGCCGACCGAGGGCTTTCCGCTCCCGCTCCGCAACCTCGACCTCCTGAGCGAGGATCCCGATGCGCTCGCCGACGAGCTGGCGGGGCTGGCCGCGGACGCCGTCCTGCTGATTCACGCGGGCACGACGGTGCGGCCTGAACGGTTCGCCGCGATGGTCGCGGCGCTCGCTGTGGACGGCGTCGACGGCCTCGTGCCCGCGGCCCTGGTGAAAGATCCGGACGGCTCGACCAAGCTCGTGCCACCGCTGGGAGGCAGCCCGTGCTTCAGCCTGTTCGAGGGCGTGACCTTCACCGGCGCGCTGCTGGTTCGGGGGGACACGCTGGTCAGCGCCAGCGAGAAGCACGCGTGGGCGCTCGCTGCGCCCTTCCTGGGCCTCGCGGACCAGTGCCTGATGGGCGGCGCCGAGATCTGGCCGTATCCAGAGCCGGTGCTTGCACGCTCGGCGGGCGCGCCGGTGCGCTCGCGGAGTGCGCAGTCGGGCAGAGTCGCCGCGTACGCCGAGGCGTCGTCCACCGAGCGCTACTACATGCTTGCCGCCGCGTTCGCGCCGCCGAAGGAGATCCCTCACATCGTCCCCAGCTTGCCCGACCGCGCGCCGCCGGCAGTGGCCGCGCGCGTTCCGGAGCCCGCCCGCCCGGTCACCCAGGCACGGGTCACTTCGCCGCCGCCGACCAATGGGTCCGCAGCGCCGGAGTACTCGCGCGTGGGGCCGGTGCACTTCCAACCGCTCGAGCAGGAGCTCGATCCGGTCGCTTCCTACCTGTCCGGCCACCTGCTCAATGCCGGCTGCGGAAGCCGCGACATCCGTCCGTATCTGCATGGCAAGGGGGTCACGAACGTCACCCGCTGCGACATCGAGTCCGCTGATCCGGAAGTGGTCATTGGACCGCTCGAGTCCATGCGCTTCGTCGGCGAGACCTTCGATTCGGTGCTGTGCAACGCCGTGCTCGAGCACGTCGTCGACGCCGAGAAGGCGATCCGCGAGCTGGCGCGCGTGGTCCGTCCCGGCGGGCACGTCGTGGTCGCCGTTCCCTTCTTGCAGCCGTTCCATCCGTGTCCCGGCGACTTCCGGCGCTACACCGCCGCTGGGCTGGCCGAGCTCGGCAGCAAGGCGGGGCTCGAGGTCGTGGCCGTCCTGCCGGTGCACTCGATCGCGCAGACACTGGGCTGGATTCTCTGGGAGTACGCGCAGGAAAAGGGCGGGCGCCTCCGCCGAGCGGTGGCCTGGTCGCTCGCCTTTGCGGCGACCCGGCTGTCGAATCGCACCGACAATACACTGATCAAGAGCGCCAACACCTTCCAGGCGGTCTTTCGCCGGCCGGACGTGATCGGCACCGGCTGGCGACAGACGGAGCTGCCCGCCGTGTGCAAGAGCGTGCCCACGATGCTGGTGCCCGACGAGCTGCGCCTCCTGCACCACTTGACTGAGCACCACTACACAGGAGCCGGCGCCATCGTGGACGGCGGCGCCTTTCTGGGCGGCTCCACCGTCGCGCTGGCCGATGGCCTGCGCCAGAACCTCAAGCGCCGCGGCCGCCCCGAGGAGAAGCTGATCCACAGCTTCGACCGCTTCCGGGTCGAGGAGTGGACGCGCCCGATCTACTTTCCCGAGTCAATGAAGGCGAACGACGATTTCCGGCCGATGTTCGCGCAGAACGTCGCCGACTACGCCGACCTCATTGAAGTGCACGCGGGCGAAGTCAACCGGATCGAGTGGAGTGGAGAGCCGATCGAGATTCTCTTCATCGACTTTGCCAAGCACTGGCGGAGGTGCGACTGGGTGACGTGGCAGTTCTTCCGTCACCTCATTCCGGGACGATCGATCGTCGTTCAGCAGGACTACCTCTACCATTGGTGGGTCGCCTGGCTGCACGTGACGATGGAGTACTACGCCGAGTACTTCGAATACGTGTGCGACACCGAAGTGAACTCGGTGGCCTTCCTCTACATCAAGAAGATCCCCGAAGAAGTGTTGCGACGGAAGACGGTCGAGGCGCTGAGCACCCAGGAGAAGATCGAGCTCATGGATCGCGCCGCGAGCCGCTTCGCAGGCAAGCAGCGCGATATGATGGTGGCCGCGAAGGAGCACTTCCTCGAGCAACTGCGGGAGGACGCGCGTCAGCGCGCGGCGCGCTTCCGCAACCAGATGCCACAGCAACCGATGGGATGAAAATCGGTGGGCAGGCGGCGCTGCGCGAAGAACTCGAGCGTGGCTTGCCGGCAACCGTCCCAGTAACCGAAGTCGTCAACCTGGATCCGGCCGTCGTCGCTCACCTGATCGAAGAGCGCCATCCAGATCGTCATGGTGGATGAGTACCAGTCGCCGTCCATGTGCAAAAGAGCGATGGGACCCACTCGTTCGCGCCACAGCGGCAGGGTCTCCGCGAACAAACCCGGTACCGGGTGAACGTGGGCATCGGTTTGCAGCCGGCGGCAGAGCGCGAGCATTGCAGTGACCGGCGCGGCGCAGGTGCCCTCGCCCCAGCCCAGCTCCTCGGCACCGCGCCCCTCGTGGCGGTCGACTGCCGCGGGCTTGGGCAGCCCGGCGAAGCTATCGAAGCAGTACAGCTTGCGCGCGCCACCGGCGTACTTCGCCAGGACGTATGACAAAAGCGCGCTGGAACCGCCGGCCGCCACGCCGCACTCGACGAAGCTCCCCGGCACGCCATCGCGACAGGTCTGCTTGGCCAGCGCGTACAACGACCACAGCCGAGCCTCGGACAGGAGGGTGTGGGGTTGGATGATCGGGAGCAGCGCGCGGAATTCGTCGTCCGGCTCGGACACGCTCGCCTCGTGGTCAGGCTCGCGATCAGGCGATTTTTCGCAAGAATCCATTGGAGGCCCAGGTCGCGTTGTAGCCGAAAAAGTCGCAATACGCGGGATCGATCACGTAGTCGGACCCGCGGCGGCTCAGGAAATCGCGTAGCGCAACGTGTGGGCCGCTCGAGCAGTCGGGGAAGATCTGTGGATAGAGATCGGACAGGATGCCGTCCTCGATCACGATGTATTCGCCGGCGCGCAGGTGCGGATGGAAAAACTCCAGCACCGCCAGCGAGGTCTCGCGCGTGTGGTCGGCGTCCTCGACCACCAACAGCGGGCGCGCGCACGTGGCCAGGAACTGCGCGCTCAACGATTGCTCGAGGCGCCGGCCGTTCCCCTGATGGAAGGTCACGTTCGCTTGCTGGACATCGGTGACGGGGATGACGTCGATGGAGTGGACGTGTCCGTCGATGTGCAGGCTCGCCAGCAAGTCACCGAACCACAGCGCGCTGCCGCCCGCCTTGGACCCGATCTCGATGATCGTGCGTGGCCTGAGCGCGCCCAAGAGCATGGGATAAAGCGCGAGGCTGAAGGGATCCTTCACCATCTGCAGGCGGCGGTAGGTGTAGTGATGCACGGCTTGCTGGATGCGCAGCAAGACCTCACGAGGCACTTCGCTGTGGAAGGGGCGCAGGCCCGGCGCGGGTGCGCCGAGATCGGGCTTGCGGAGGGCGTGCTCGAGCACGAGGCGGTGCCGCTCGGCCACGGCGTTGCCGGGATCCGTCGCCAAGATGCCGGCGGCCAGCTCGTGCGCCATCTCGAAGCGTCCCAGCGCCATCAGGCACTCGAGGCGCACCTCGCGCGCGGCCAGCGGGCCGGGGCCGGCGGTGAGGAGTCCGTCCACCCGCGCGAGCGCATCGGCCGGGTTGCGGGCCGCGAGCAGCCGCCTGCACTCCTCCAGCTCGGCGGTCATCGACGGCATCATACTTTCAAGCGGCCGTCCCGATCAGTCGATCTTCGGACGTGGTGCAGCCAGCCGTGCGAGGCGCTCAGTTTTTCGCTGCGATAGAAATAGTGCGACGCATCCGCTGTTTCTGGCACCGTGCGAACGGATCGCACGTGCGTTTCAGGTTTCTCTACTATCGGCACCTTCTCACCCATTTGACCTGCCCCCTTTCATGCCGCTTGTGCGGGCGTTCTTCAGACATCCTAGCTCCTGCTACCCCGCGCTCCCGGTGCATCTGTGGTGCGCCAGCCTACCAACCTATAGCCAATATTCCCCGCTCGCGCTCGGCCGATCAAAGTAACCAGAGCCCCGCTTCTTTGAGCGCCGAGACCTTGTTGTCGATGCCGATCATCCAGTTGGCGTGGACCATGTATGCGCCGGACCAGTCGAACTGCGGGAGGTCGATAGGCTCGTGAGGCCGGTATTTGTTCCCAAAGCACATCGAACCGTTCGGAAACAGGTCTTGGCGCAGTAGCCTCACGCAGCTCAAGAGCTCATTGTCAATCTCGTTGAAGATGGTCTGATCATCGGGGAGCGCGCGCTCGGCCAGTATCCGCTGACTGATGGTCTTGAGAAGGCGACGGTGCCGGCGGTTTGGCTGCCAGACCGAGAAGCCTGCGCAGATGGTACTCTTGTCGGGCCGCGCGCCAGTATCGTACTGGCGGCTCCATTCTTTCCTATCAAGGTCGGCTCGCCGGTCGCTCTGCACGAGCACCGCGGGCCGGAACCGGGAGTGCAGCGTCCTGAAATGTGGGGTCGGGTCGCGCATAAAGACGATATCGCTGTCTACATAGACCACAGGCCGGCGATGGAGAGCGAGCAGGTGGTCGATCGCCAGATAACGGGCGAGAGTGACGATTCGGAAGGGTTGAGTGTCGTACGCGCTGTAGCCCTCGCCAGCATCGAGTGCCAGGGCGTGCCAGCTCTCCAATTCAATGAGCCGAAGAACAGTGACGTCGAAGTTGAAGCGCCCGATGATTTCCGCGGACCTGTTGTCCAGCACGGCGACCACCAGGCGATGGGCGCCAGATACGCCTGCGCGTCCAAGCGAAGCGATCGAGTTCGCGGTCAATTCGGCAGCGCCGGCATTTGTGACCCATACGAATATGTAGTCACTGCGGATAATGCGAGTAACGAGGGAAGTGAGATCCAAGCCCATCATGTATCGAGATGAAATTTTAACGACTGTGGTGCGGAAATATTATATCAGGACCATCGAATTCAGATGACGCTCGGCGCAAGCGAATACTCGTGATGGAGTCCGCCGAACACCGATTTTGCGTGCACGATCGCACCCGCCGCCAATCGATGTCGGGATTCTGACTTCGGCACCGCAGAAGTCAGCTTCGGCGGGTCAGGTACACCGTGCCCCAAGCTCTTGTGCGGCCGCCCGACGTTGTAGTGGCTGACCCACTCCCGTAGCGTTGCTCGCAAATGGGCCTCCGTAACCGGGATCAGCCAGTCCAGACACTCCCGCCGTATGGTCCCGATCACCCGTTCGCAGATCGAATTCGCCTTGGGACTTCGAAACGGTATCCGCAACACCTTCAGCCCTAGTGCCCGAATTGATTCATCAAAGTGTCTTGCAAAGATGCAATCGCGATCATGAATCAGGTACCTGTACGTACCATCATCGCCGACCACTTCTCGCAGCTGCTGTAGCGTCCAATCTGCCGTCGGGTGGTTCGTCACGCTCACGTGCGCAAGCCGGCGCCTGCCATGTTCGATGACAACGAAGACGTACAGCAACCCGAAGGTGGCCGTGACAGCGACAAAGAAATCGCAGGCCAATANNGAACGTCGCCCAACGCTGATCACCACGGGGCTGACCTGGTGGTCTCTTCGGCATGTACCTGCCTACTGTGCGCGGCGAGACCCGGATCCCCAATTTGATCAGCAATTCGTTGGCGATCCGCTCTTCGCCCCACACGGGGTTCTCGGCCGCCATTCTACGAATCAGGGCCCGCAGTTCTGCTGGAATCGGTGGTCGACCCAGTTTGCACTTGAATCGCCAAAACAATCGCCACCCTGCCCGGTGTCAACGAATGATCGTTTTCGGACGCACGATTACGATTGCGTTCCGCCAATCGAACAACCGGGTCAGGAGCGCAAAGCTGATGCGTCTTGCAGAATCAACGCGCCGCGGCTTGACGCCTCGCTCCATGTATTGGGCGCGTTGCCTTCGGAGAACTAAATTCTCGGCACGGACCGCCGCCGACGGACGCAACAGGAGTAGGGCGAGCCTGAAGGAATCCGATAGCAGTGCCGCCACGATTCGTACAATCCAAACCATGCGCTCATCATGCCACAATGCTGCAGACCCAGCGCGCGCTAACCCATCAATCGTAAGTGACTCGAATTTTTGCGCACCACAGGCCGGCATGGACGGGCTTGCCGCGCCGCCCTGCCTTATCCCCGCCGCGACGCGTGGCTGAACACGGCTGCGCCGTGGATCAGCAGCGCATGACAACGCGCGCGTTTTGAGGCACCCTGCGGCGATGGCCTCCACCGCTCCCGATCTGCTCGCCGGTTCCATCGTCCCTACGCTCGTGCGCCTGGCCAGCCCCAACGTTCTGGGCTTGCTCGCCCAGACGCTGACCATCGGTTACGACGGTTACATAATCGCCCGCCTGGGTACCGATGCGCTGGCCGCAGTGGCGCTGGTGTTTCCATTGTCGATGCTGATGGTGCAACTCTCGCGGGGCGCGATGGGAGGCGGAGTGTCCTCGGCGGTGGCGCGCGCACTGGGTGCCGGCTCGGCGCCGAGAGCAGCCGCAGTGGCGTGGCACGGGATGGTGATCGAACTCGGCCTGGGTGTGCTCGTGGGCTCGGCACTGCTCGCCGGCGGCCCGCTGCTCTATGCCGCGCTGGGGGGACGCGGTCAGATTCTGGAACTCGCGCAGGACTATGCGTTGCCGCTGTTCGCCGGCGCCGCGGCCACCTGGCTGCACAACGGGCTGGCCGGTGTGCATGTGGGCTCGGGGAACATGCGCCTTCCCGCGCTGTGTCTGGTGGCCAGCGCCCTGTCGCATGGCGCGTTGTGTCCCACGCTGGTATTCGGGTTCGGACCCATTCCGCCGCTGGGAATCGCTGGTGCCAGCCTGTCGTTTGTCGCACTCAACGCCGTCTTTGCGTGCGTGCTCGCATGGCCATTGCTGACGGGGCGCGCCGCAATCCGGTTGCGGTGGCTGCCGCTCCGGTGGGCGGCCGCACGGGAGGTACTGCGCGTGGGCTTGCCGGCCTCGGTCAGCCCGTTCATCGGCAACGGCAATGTGATCGTGCTCACCGGTTACGCCGGCACGTTCGGCACGGCCACGCTGGCCGGCTACGGCGTGGGCGCGCGGCTCGAATACCTGCTCGTGCCGTTGGTGTTTGGCGTCGGCGCGGCGTTGCTGGCGATGGTCGGGCGCAATATTGGCGCAGGCCAGGAGCGCCGCGCCGCCCGCATAGCATGGACGGGCTCGATGCTCGTCGCCGGCGTTACCGGTATCATCGGCGTGGTGCTGGCGGTGTTTCCCGACTTGTGGACGAGATGGTTCATCGCCGACGCGGCAGGTCCGGTCCGGGCCGCCGCCAATCTCTATCTGCATATCGTTGGCGCGTTCTACGCGCCGTTCGGTTTTGGGCTGGCCTTTTTCTTTGCGTCGCAAGGGGCAGGCCGGCTAAGATGGCCGCTTGCCGGCAGCGTTGGCCGGTTGGGCGTAGCACTGGCCGGGGGCGGAATTGCGGTGTCGCTGCAATCGCTGGGCGCGCTGTATGGTGTAATCGGCCTGTCCTTCCTGGTCTATGCGCTGGTGCCGGGAGTCGCGTTCAGGTTGGGCGCATGGGCGCCGGATGGCGACCAAACGGCGCGCGGATAAACCATGGCCATCAAATCCACCATTTACAAAGCCACCCTGCAGATCGCGGACATGGACCGGCATTACTATGCCGACCACGCGCTGAGGATTGCCCGCCATCCATCGGAGACCGACGAGCGGATGATGATGCGCTGCCTCGCTTTCGCGCTCAACGCCGGGGAGGCGCTGGCATTCGGGAAAGGCCTCTCCGATGCGGACGAACCCGATCTGTGGCAAAGGGACCTGACCGGGGCGATCCAGCTCTGGATCGAAGTCGGCCAGCCCGATGAAAAACGCATTCTCAGGGCGTGCGGACGCGCCGGGCAGGTGCTGGTCTACGCGTACAGCCACAGCGCGTCGCTGTGGTGGAAGCCGATCGCCGGCAAACTCGAACGGGCCAGGAATCTCACCGTCTACAGCATTGCCGCTTCGACGGCGGCCGCCTTGAGCAAACTGGCGGAGCGGGCCATGAATTTGCAGTGCACGATTCATGAGGGCGAGATCTGGATGCGCAACGACGACGCGGCAGTCAAGGTCGAGATGGCGACGCTGATGGCGCCGCCGCCCG
>PLYG01000180.1 GCA_003153335.1 Betaproteobacteria bacterium
GGGCGGCTCCCTGCGCCACGCGGACGTCGGTGGCGTCGAACGAAGGCCGCCAGTCGACGACGGCGTCAATGGGAAAGATCGGTCGCGGCAGATGCTTCCACTCGAACCGCGACAGGATCGGCGACGTGAGCCCCGGCGCATCGACCTCGATCACCTGGTCGGAGGCGAAGAATTCGTCGAACCCGGCGCGAAAATGACCGCGTGACTTCACGACGACCGTTCTCGCGGCAGCAATATCGACGCCCATCATTTCAAGGAACATCGGATCGGCGCATTGGGTGCGGAGCGATATGACGACGACGGCAATGCCGCCGAGGTCGAGCAACGCGCTCGGTCCCAGATTCATGCGGCGTCCGGCATAGAACCCGCGGCGGCCCACGCAATCGCCGTCCTTGAGGCGCATGACGGTCGCCCGGGCCTCGAAGCGGTGCGAGAACCGGTCGGCCTCGTCGCGGTTGAAGAGCGCGTCGAACGTGGCACCTTCACCGAGCGCATGCGCCTCGCGTGCCAGCGCAGCGTCGTTGAAGATGCCGAGCAGGACGCCTTGTGCGCCCGCCTTGTGGAGCGCTTCGAGCAGCCACGTGGTGTTCCCCCGGCCGCCACCACCGGGATTGTCCGCCACGTCGGCCAGAATCAGCGGCCGCCGCGCACGATCAAGCCCCGTCTCCACCGCCTGCGCGACGGCGTCTTCCAGCGAGGTCAGTTTTGGCACATAACGGTGATGATCCGCCCACGCCTTGCGCGCGATATCGCGCGCAAGCGCCTGTGCCGCTTCCGGCCCGTTGCGGCTGGTGACGATGATGGCGAGGCCGTTCTTGGGCGTGTCGCAATATGCGAAACCACCCAGGATGGAGACGTTGACGATGTTATCCGTAAGCTTTGCCTGGCCGTACGCGATCAAATCCGCATAGGGGCCCGACTCGGTACGCAAGGTCACGGTCGGCGGCGCCAGCGGAAGCCGGATGAACGCCGTGCTGGGGCGCATTCCCCCGAACATCTCGGCCATCGCGCGTGCGGCTTCGGCGCCGCGCGCCTGCATGTCGACATGCGGATTCGTGCGGTAGGCGACGATGACATCGGCGTTGTCGACCATCGTCTGGGACACGTTGCCGTGCAGGTCCAGCGTCACGACGATCGGCACATCGGGCCCGACGACCGAGCGCACCATCGCGAAGATCTCGCCGTCCGGATCGCGGCTCTCGGTGGTGATCATTGCGCCGTGATTGGCGATATAGACGCCATCGACGGGCAGCGCTGCCTGCAGGCGCGCGCGCATTTCGTCGACCGTCGAACGGAAAAACGCGTGGTCGAGCGGTCCCCCGGCTTCGACCAGACCGACGAGGATCGGCACCGGCGTCCATGCGCAGGCGACGTCCATCGCGCTGCGAAAACCCAGAATTTCGGCTGGCAGCTCCGATTCCGGTCTTCCGAGCGCGGTCAGGATTTCGTCGCCGACCAGATAGACGCGGTCGAGATAGTCTTCCTTGACCGTCACTGGCGCAAAGCGATTGCTTTCGAGCAACAGACCGAGAAGGGCGATACGCTTGGAGGAACGGGGCGGCATCGATCGGATCCCTGATTGAATGGTTGCCCGTAGCGTAACAGCCCGCCGGCGCACAAGGCCAATGCTAGGTTGACCTAGGCCGATGCATTTTTCGCCTTGACCGCGGCCAGGTTGTGGCACGCGACCCCGCCGATTACATGGGACCAGAATTCCTCGCACTTCGGCGGCAGCGGCTCGTTCGCGCGGAACAGGCGGATCTCGATCGGGATCACCCAGGTTTCATCGCCTGCCGGCACCAGGCGGCCGCCGTTGAGATCGTCGATAACCTGGTTTTCCGGCAGCCACGCGAGGCCGCGCCCTTCGCGCGCCATCGACTGCAGCACCGCGGCAAGATGCGAGACGAACACGCGCTCGAGGCGCGCCGGACCGGATCGCCGGGCCAGCATCTTCTCGACCGCCCGCCCGATCGCCGACGTCTCGGCGTAGGCGAGGAAGCGAACGGGCCGTTCGCGGCGACCCGGCAGCAGATGCAGGGGCCCGCCGTCTGGTCCCGGCGCGGATACCGGGAGCACGCGGTCGTCGCCAACCACGATCGACGTGAAGTCGCTTGCGGGCAGGTTGAGTTCGACGCTGGCGTGCGTATGGCAGAGCATGAAGTGGCAGTGGCGTTTCAGCAGCGACTGCACGCACTCCTCGGCATGGTTCGAGTCGAGTCGCGTGATCAGCACGCCCGCGCGCTCCTCCATCGACCGGATCCAGCGGGGGAAGAAGCTCAGCGAAAGACTGTGGGTCGCGGCAAACGTGATGGTGCTGGCCGCCGCCTTGTCGATGTGGCGGATGTCTTCGCGGATCTGGTACAGACGGCGCAGCACTTCTTCGGCGACGGGGCGGAACTTGCCGCCCGCCGCAGTCAGGCTGATCGGCTGCGTGCTGCGGTCGAACAGCGTCGTGCCGACCCACTCCTCGAGGCTCTTGATGCGCCGGCTGAATGCAGGCTGCGTGGTGAAGCGCAGCTCCGCCGAACGCGAGAAATTGTGGGTGTCCACCAGGCTGAGGAAATCCTCGAGCCATCTGACTTCCATGATCGTGTCCTCGTCTGCGTCAGGGGTTGAGCGGCCTGACGCGAATGGCCAGTCGCAAGCGCGCGACTGGCGATGGCGACCGGGCTGATATGCAGTTTTGGTATCGCGTCATCCGGAATCGACATTCGCCTTCGCTGCCGCTTCGGCGTAGCTTTGCGCTCCATCGGCAACGAGCCGGACGGTGACACGACTCATTATAGCGGAGACCAGACATGACGAGCAAGATCAAGGCATATTGGCAAAACTTCATCGGCGGGGAATGGATCGATGGGGCCACCGGCGAGCGGATCGCCGTCGAGAATCCGGCGACCGGGGAACGGATCGCCGAAGTGGCGCGAGCCGTCCCGGCCGACGTCGATCGGGCCGTCGCCGCGGCGCGCCGCGCGTTCGACAGCCGCACGCTGTGGGAGATGCGGCCCGCCGAGCGTGGCCAGATGATGTTCGAGGTGGCCCGCCACCTCACGGCGATGACCGAAGAGATTGCCATGCTCGAATGCGTCGACAACGGCAAGACGCTCGCCAACGGGCGCAATGACGTCGCGCTGACCGCGCGCTATCTCACCTATTACGGCGGCATGGCCGACAAGCTCGAGGGACGCCAGATCCCGCTGGGCGGCGGCTATGTCGACTATACCGTGCACGCGCCTTTCGGCGTTTCGGCGCAGATCGTGCCCTTTAACGGGCCGTTGCCGGTCGGCGCGCGCTCGGTTTGTTGCGCGTTGGTTACCGGCAACACCGTCGTCCTCAAATCGCCGGAAGACTCGCCGTTGAGCCTGTTCAAGTTCGCCGAGGCGTGCGAACGGGCCGGCGTGCCGAAAGGTGCCGTCAATATCATCTGCGGCTACGGTCACGACGCCGGAGCGGCACTCGTCGCGCATGGCGATGTCGACCACATCGTGTTCACCGGCTCGGTCGCGACGGGAAAGAGCGTGCTGCGCTCGGCGGCCGAGCGCGTCGTCCCCTGTGTGATGGAGCTGGGCGGCAAATCCGCCGCCATCGTCCACGCCGACGCCGACCTGGACCGTACAGCCAAGAGCGTCGCGCGCGGCATATGGTTTCACGCCGGCCAGATCTGTTCCGCCGCGAGCCGCCTCATCGCCCACCGCTCGATTCATGACGACCTGGTCGCGAGGCTCGTCGTCGAAGCGGAAAGCCGTTCGGTCGGCCCCGGGGTGGACGGCCATGACATGGGACCGCTGATCTCGGCGAAGCAACTCGGCCGCATCGAGGCGCTCTGCCGCGTCGGGCAGGACGAAGGCGCGCAGATCGCAACCGGTGGCAGTCGCGTGCCGAACTGCAAGGGCCATTTCATGCGCCCGACGATTTTTACCGGTGTCCGGCCGCATATGCGCATCGCGCGCGAGGAGTTCTTCGGCCCGGTCCTCGTGGTCATTCCGTTCGACACGCCCGAGGAGGCGATCGCGATCGCCAACGGCACCGATTACGGTCTCGCCGCCGGCGTCTTCACCCGCGACCTTTTGCTCGCGCATTGGACCGCAGATCGGCTGGTCGCCGGCCAGGTGTACGTCAATGAATGGTGGGCAGGCGGCGTCGAGACCCCGTTCGGCGGCACGAAGCGTTCCGGGTACGGTCGCGAAAAAGGCCAGGAAGCGCTGCTTGGATACGTGCAAACGAAAAACGTCGGCATCCGGCTTTGACCGGCGCGCCGCCTGCTCCAAACCGACGTGCCGACTATGCAGCACCGGCATCGCCCGATCAGGTCTTTGCATTCGCCAAGGCGCCGCGTTGCGGATAGCCTAGCGGTGCCCATTCCACCAAACAGAGGGACTCGCATGAACTGGAAAAATCTTGCTCTCGCGCTGTCGGTCGGCGCCACGGCGCTGGCGCTGTCACCGATCGGCGGCCACGCGCAGACGCGCGGCGGCGACGTCGTCATTGCCATTACGCAGGCCCCGCCCACGCTGGACGCGCAGATCAGCGCGATGCAAGCGACACGCAACATCACGCTGCATCTGTTCGAGACACTCTACGCGCGCGACGAGAATGCGAAGCCGGTTCCCGATCTCGCCCAGGGTGTGGCGATCTCGCCGGACGGCAAGACCTACACGTTCGCGCTGCGCAAGGGCGTGAAGTTCCACAACGGCAAGGAAATGACCTCCGCCGACGTCGTCGCCTCGCTCGAGCGCTACCGCAAGGTCGGCGCGTCGGCGAGCCTGCTCGACGCCATCGACACGATCCAGGCGAAGGGCTCGTACGAGGTCGTCGTCAAGCTCAAGGTCGTCCAGTCGACGTTCCTCGACAATCTGTCCTCGCCGCGCGCGCCGATCGCGATCTACCCCGCCGAAGAAGCGGCGAAGGGCGCTAACCAGATCAGTTACATCGGCACCGGGCCGTTCAAGTTCGTCGAGTACAAGCCGGACAGCCACGTCAAGCTCGAACGGTTCAAGGACTACACGCCGAACCCCAATTACACGAAGCGTGACGGCTTCGCCGGCAGGAAGGACGTGTTCATCGACACCGTCACGTTCCGCTTCATGCCCGAAGCCGGTGCGCGCGTCGCCGCGCTGCAGTCGGGCGAGGTGCAGCTCGTGGAGACCGTCGACGGCCCGACCAAGAAGCGGCTCGAGACCAACACCGCCTACAAGATCTATCCGGCGCTGCCGTTCTCGTTCCAGATCCTGAAGTTCAATCACGCGCTGGCGCCGACCGACGACGTCAATTTCCGGCGTGCCGTCACCGCGGCCCTCGACATGGAGGAGATCATGGCGATCTCCTATCCGGACATCTACCAGGTCGACGGTGGCTGGGTGTATCCCAAGTCGGCGTTCTACGTCGACGCGGGGCTGAAGAGCTTCAACAAGCCGGATCTGAAGGTCGCCAGGGAGCTGCTCGCGAAGTCGAAGTACAAGGGCGAGAAGCTCATCTTCCTCGTCGACAACCTGCGCCCGAACATCGACACGGCCACCGTCATCCAGCAGCGGCTCGCACAGATCGGCGTCAAGATCGACCTTCAGGTCACCGATTGGCCGACCGCGGTCAAGATCGGCTGGTCGCCGGCGGGATGGAACCTGTTCGCCCATGGCTTCGGCATCGAACCGTTCGAAGGCCCGGGCACCGTGATGGCCGCATGGGCCAACGGCCTGTCGCAACAGAAGGACGATCCGGAGATCGACCGGCTCTACACCGCACTCAATGCCGAGATGGACGCCTCCAAGCGCAAGGCCCTGTTCGCCGAATTCCAGAAGCGGATGTACGACGAGGCCGTCGCCGTGAAGATCGGCAACTACGGCCTCTTCCAGGTCGCGACCGCGAAACTCAAGAACTTCGAGCCGTACCGCATTCCGCGCATGTGGGGCGTGACGCTGGACAAATAATATCGCCGGCCGGCGGGACGCCCGCGTCATGGCGTCCCCGGTGTCGGTGGGCGGAATGATCGCTGATGCTCAAATACCTGTTACGCCGGATGGCCGCGACAATCCCGGTGCTGCTGCTGGTATCGCTGATGTCGTTCGCGGTGATCTGGCTCGTTCCGGGCGATCCGGCAGCGGCGTTTCTCGATTCGAGTGCGTCGCCGGAGCAGGTTGCCCGCCTGCGCCACGAGCTGGGCGTCGACCAGCCGCTGCCCGTGCAGATGGTGGAATGGTACGGTCGGATCTTGTCGGGAAATCTCGGTGAATCGATCCTGCTCCGGCGCAGTGTCGGTGCCGCACTGCTCGAGCGCCTCCCCGTCACGCTGTCGCTCGCCGGGCTCGCGCTGATCCTGGCGGTCGTCTTCGGCATTGCCGCCGGCATCCTCGCCGCGATCCGCCGCGGCACGCTCGCGGATCAGTCGATCATGACGCTCGCGTTGCTCGGACTCTCGGTGCCGGATTTCTGGCTGGGCCTCGTGCTGATTGTCGTGTTCGCCGTCGGCCTCGGCTGGCTGCCGTCCGGCGGGTTCGTGCCCATTACGCAGAGTGTGACGGGCTGGCTCGCGACGATGGCGATGCCCGCACTGACGCTCGCGCTCGTCCAAATGGGTTTCATCGCGCGCATGACGCGCTCGGCGATGCTCGACGTACTGCATCAGGATTTCATGCGCACGGCCGACGCAAAAGGCCTGTCGTATCGTTTCGTCATCATGCGCCACGGCCTGCCCAACGCGATGATGCCGATTCTGACCGTGATCGGAATCATCGCCGGTTCACTGCTCGGCGGCGCGGTGGTCGTCGAACAGGTGTTCTCGCTGCCCGGCGTCGGGCGCCTGATCATCGGCGCGATCATGAGCCGCGATTTCCCGGTAATTCAGGGCGGTCTCCTGTTTCTCGGCCTGATCTACCTCGTCATCAACCTCGCCGTCGACCTGCTGTACGCCGCGGTTGACCCGAGAATCCGGCTGTGACGTGACGGCGTTTGCGAACGTGGCCGGCCGTGCGTCGGGCTGGATCCACGCCGGCGGCCGCCTCATGCAGCGCATCGCCGAACACCGCGCGATCGTCATCGGCGGCGGCCTCGTGCTTGCGGTTGCGCTGGTGGCGCTCGGTGCGGATTTCATCGCGCCGCAAGACCCGCTGCACAACGATTTCCGCGCCCGCCTCCTGCCGCCGGGCGCGGCGCACTGGTTCGGCACCGATCATTTTGGCCGCGACATCCTCTCGCGCGTGATTTTCGGCGGCCGGTTGTCGCTCGAGATCGGCCTCCTCGTCGGTGTGATGACCGGCATTTTCGGTACGCTGATCGGCGGGCTCGCCGGTTACTTCCGCGCGCTCGACAATCCGATCATGCGCCTGATGGACGCGCTGATGGCCTTTCCCGCGATCCTGCTCGCGATCACGGTGAGCGCGACGCTCGGGGCGTCGATGACGAACGTGGTCATCGCGCTCAGCATCGCGACGACACCGCACACGGCGCGCATTGTCCGTGCCTCGGTGCTGGTGGTCCGCGAGATGCAATACGTCGAAGCCGCCCGTGCGCTCGGCGCGAGCGATCTGCGCATCCTCGTGCGGCATGTCCTCGCCAATTCGCTCGCCCCGCTCATCGTACGGCTGACCTTCGTCTTTGCCACCGCGATTCTTGCCGAGGCGGTGCTCTCCTATATCGGTGTCGGGCCACCGCCACCGGCGCCGAGTTTCGGCAACATCATCGCCAACGGCCGGGACTTCATGGTCGAAGCACCCTGGGTCACGATCTTTCCCGGGCTCGCCATCATTGCATGTGTGCTCGGCCTCAATCTCCTCGGCGACGGGTTGCGCGACGCACTCGATCCGCGGATGAAGATCGGACCGTGACCGCCGTCCTCGAAGTCGATGGTCTGACGACGGCCCTTTGCAATCGCGCGCAGGCGACGGTGCTGGAGGACGTCTCGTTCACGCTCGGTGCCGGCGAAGTGCTCGGCATCGTCGGCGAATCGGGCAGCGGCAAGAGTATGCTCGCGCTCACGATCATGGGTCTGCTGCCGCCAACAATCCGGCGCGAGGCCGGCGCGATCCGCCTGTTGGGCGCCGACCTGACGACTGGAACCCCTGAGGCGTGGCGCGCCCGGCGCGGGCGCGACATGGCGATGATCTTCCAGGAGCCGATGACCTCGCTCAATCCGGAGCTCACCATCGGCAGCCAGATCGCGGAAGTTCTGCTGCTGCACGAGCCGATCAGCAGCCAGC
>PLYG01000563.1 GCA_003153335.1 Betaproteobacteria bacterium
ACCAGATCGTCGGCCGCGACCATGCAGGAGTCGGCAGCTACTACGGTCCGTTCGATGCCCACCATATATTCGATCATCTGCCCAAGGATGCACTCGAAACCCAGCCGCTCAAGCTCGACCTGACGTTCTGGTGCTACAAGTGCGGCGGCATGGCCTCCGGCCGCACCTGCCCGCACGGCGGCGCCGATCGGCTGCAGGTGTCGGGCACCCAGCTGCGCAAGTGGCTTTCCGAGGGAGCGGAAGTACCGGCCGAGTTCAGCCGGCCGGAAGTGCTTGCCATTCTGCGCGAATACTATGCAAGCCTGGATGCGTCGCAGAACGTGGAGGTCAAGCTGACCGGACACTCAGCCCGCTAGATCGATTTTTTGCGCCGTTGCTGTGCTAAAGACCAATGACTTTTTTAGTGGAGGGTAATGATGCCGACTTTTGTACGTACTGATAAGTGTGACGGTTGCAAGGGCCAGGACAAGACTGCTTGCATGTATATCTGCCCGCATGACTTGATGATGCTCGACCGGGACGGTTCGCAGACCGGCCATGCCATGAAGGCATGGAACCAGGAACCCGAGCAGTGCTGGGAATGCTATTCCTGCGTGAAGATCTGCCCGCAGAACGCCATAGAGGTGCGGCACTATGCCGATATCGTGCCGCTGGGCGGCTCGGTGCAGCCGCTGCGTGGTTCGGACTCGATCATGTGGACCATCAAGTTCCGGAACGGGACGTTGAAACGTTTCAAGTTTCCGATCCGCACCACCTCTGAGGGCTCCATCGACCCGTACGGCAACAAGCCGATGCCGAAGATGGCCGATATCGCCAAGACGGGGATGTTCACGAGTTCAATGATGGGCGGCTTCCGTTCCGGCAAGCCCGAAGAGTTGATTCGCCGCAAGTAAGGATCGAACGACCAACGATGGATTCCGGCGCGAAACCGGTTCAACTTATGCACAGAGGTGAACGCAATGACTCAAGAAACATTCGGTAATCCCAGAATTGTCCAGGAAGATCTGGATATCCTCCTGATCGGCGGCGGCATGGCCTGCTGCGGCGCCGCCTATGAAATCATGCGCTGGGCCGAAGCCGCCAAGGCCGAGACCGGCGTGGACCTCAAAATCAAGCTGGTGGACAAGGCCGCCATGGACCGCTCCGGCGCCGTGGCGCAGGGCCTGTCCGCGATCAATACCTATATTGGCCCGGACATGGATCCGGCCGACTACACCCGCATGGTCTCCAACGACCTGATGGGCATCACGCGCGACGACCTGGCCTACGACCTGGGCCGCAACGTCGATGACTCGGTGCATCTGTTCGAGGAATGGGGCCTGCCGATCTGGAAGACCGACGCCGATGGCGTCCGCCATGACGGCGCCGAGTCCCTGAAAGAGGGGCTCCCCCTGCTCAAGGACGGCGGCAAGCCTGTGCGCTCGGGCAAGTGGCAGATCATGATCAACGGCGAGTCCTACAAGAACATCGTCGCCGAGGCTGCCAAGAAGGCGCTCGGCATGGATCGCATCGAAGAGCGCATCTTCATCGTCAAGCTGGTGAACGACAAGAACGACCCCAGCCGCATCGCCGGTGCAGTCGGTTTCTCGGTGCGCGACAATACTATCCATGTGTACAAGGCCAAGGCCATCCTGCTCGCCGCCGGCGGCTGCGTGAACCTGTTCCGCCCGCGCTCGGTGGGCGAAGGCTCGGGCCGCGCCTGGTACCCCGTATGGAATGCGGGCAGCACTTATGCCATGGCCGCCGAGGCCGGCGCTGAAATGACGATGATGGAAAACCGCTTCGNNGAAGACTACATGGTCAAGAACAAGGAGATGCTGAACGACTACCCGCCCTATGGCCAGGCTGCCGTTCCCGCCTCCTGCCTGCGCAACCACCTCATGCTCCACGAGATGAAAGAAGGCCGCGGCCCGATCTACATGGACACTGTCGGCGCGCTGGCCAAGCTGCGTGAAACGCTGACGCCGAAGGAAGTGAAGCACCTTGAAGCCGAGGCCTGGGAAGACTTCCTCGATATGTGCATCGGCCAGTGCGGCATCTGGGTGGGCGAGAACGTCGAGCCGGACAAGAAAAATTCCGAACTGATGCCGACCGAGCCCTATCTGCTTGGCTCGCACTCCGGCTGCTGCGGAATATGGGTATCAGGTCCCGAAGACCTGGGTGCACCCACCGCAGAGGAAGGCGACTACGATGGCGTTCCTGCGCACCTGCCACGCGGCTGGAACTGGGGCTACCGCTCCATGACTACCGTCAAAGGTTTGTTTACAGCCGGCGACGGGGTCGGCGCTTCCGGGCACAAGTTCTCCTCCGGCTCGCACGCCGAGGGCCGCGTGGCCTCCAAAGCGATGGTCAAATACGCTCTCGACAACAAGGACTGGAAACCCGAGCTCGACACCCCGGCCACGCAACTGGCAGAAGAGATCTACCAGCCGGTGCGCACTTTTCTCGAGCACAAGGACTACACCACGGCCATCGACATCAACCCGCATTACATCACGCCCAAGATGCTGCAAATGCGCTTGCAGAAGATCATGGACGAGTACGTTGCGGGCGTCGCCACCTACTACAACACCAACGACAAAATGCTCGCGGTTGCCGAAGAGAAGCTGGAGATGCTCAAGGAAGACGCAGGCAAAATGCGCGCCAAGGACCTGCACGAGTTGCTGCGCGCCTGGGAGAACTACCACCGTATCCTGACGGCGGAAGCGCACATGAAGCACATCCAGTTCCGCGAGGAGTCCCGCTACCCGGGCTACTACTACCGCACCGACAAGAACTTCATCGATGAGAAGAACTGGCACTGCTTCGTGAACTCGGTGTACGACAAAACGTCCCGCAAGTGGACCTGCTTCAAACGCAAGCACGTCGACCTGGTTGACAAGTCAAAGCTGTTCAAAGCGGCGGTGCCACACTGAGTCACCCTTCTCCCCCGGGGAGAAGGGTTGGAGATGACGGAAGCGGGTGCGCCACGATGCCAGTATGTTTGCGACGGACAATTCCATGACCGAAGACCAGCCGATTCCCGATAACCCGGTGCTGCCGCGGACTTTCGACGGCGCCAAAGAGATCCGCTTCCAGTGCCGCAAGGGTATCGCCTGCTGGAACGCCTGTTGCAGCAATATCGACATCTCGCTCACCCCCTACGACATCCTGCGGTTGAAACAACGCTTCGGGATAGGCTCGGGCGAGTTCCTGCAGAAGCACACCGTGCCCTACGAGATAGAGCGGGACGGCATCGCCGGCGTCAAGCTGCGCCCGGTCGAGAAGGGGACAGCGTGCCAGTTCATGACTGCGGAAGGATGCAGCGTCTACGAAGACCGGCCGACCGCTTGCCGCTACTATCCAGTGGCTCTGCTGTCGCTGCGCCGGCAGGACGAATCCACTGACCGCAATTCCTACGCGCTGGTCAAGGAGGCGCACTGCCTGGGCCACAACGAGCCGCGCCCAATCACGGTCGACGACTACCGCAAGGAGCAGGGGCTGGTCGAATATGATGCGCTCGCGCGCGGCTGGCGCCAGCTCATTCTGAAGAAAAAATCCTCCGGGCCGAGCATCGGCAAACCCTCCGTGCGCAGCCGGCAGCTATTTTTCATGGCCTGCTACGACATCGACCGCTTCCGCCAATTCGTGGCCAGCGATGGTTTCAACGATCTCTACGACCTGCCCCCGGAGACGTTGCAGAAAATCCTCGGCGAGGATACCGAACTGATGTTGTTTGGATTTCGCTTCCTCATGCAGGTCTTGTTTGGTGACGAATCGATTCCCATGCGCAAGGAAGCGGCGGAGCAACGGCGCCAGCGCCACCGGGAGAAGTCACAACGCATGGAGCGCGAGGCTGCAGCAAGGCGGGCGGCAGAACAGGACGGAATGTACGAGAACGTAGATGAATGACACGTCGCGGCATCAGTCTATCGCGGCCGCTGTGAAGTGCTTTACTTCCGGGATTTCTCGGCTCAGACTTCGTCCAATGGCAGTGTCTGACCAAGCCGGTTCTGATGCACTTATAAAGGGCTGGGACCGGCCAAATCCTGACACTGGATCGAGTTTCAGTTGTTAGCCATTACGGCGGCGTTAGGTATAGACTTGCACATTAAAAATCGGAATGAGCGGAACACGCAGTGTTGCCCAACAAACTGAGAATCGTTGTGGTATCGGGAACGCACGAACGCCTGCAGATGGCCGCGATGGTGGCCTCGGTCGGGGCGGTGAGCGGCGACGACGTGATGGTATTCCTGTCGATGAACGCGCTGCCGTATTTCATCAAGGGAGCGCAGCAGGACGCGCCCGCGGAAGGTCCGGTTGGCAAGCTCCTGGCGCAGAAGAACGTACCGCCTTTCAAACATCTGTTCGAGCAGGCGGTTGCGTTGGGCGACGCGAAGATCCACCCGTGCTCGATGGCAATGGACCTGCTAGAACTGGAGCCCGCAGCGCTCGAGTCCTACATGAGCGAGCCGCTCGGACTGACCAAGTTTCTCAAAGAGTGCAAGGATGGCCAGGTGTGGTCGTTCTAGAAAGATGAACCGAAGATGGCGCAAAAGAGACTGGTCGATGCGCGCGGCAGCTTCTGCCCCGGCCCGCTGATGGAGCTGATCGCGCAACTCAAGATGGCAGAAGTGGGAGATGAACTCGAAATATTGTCATCCGACAAGGGTTCGGCCGCCGACATCCCGGAGTGGATCAGCAAGGTCGGCCACGAACTGCTGGGCACCCGCGAAGAAGAGGGCGTGTGGCACATTACGGTGAAGAAACTCAAGTAGGCAGATTGTGAAAACGAAGGCAAACAGGAGGAAGACATGCGAATACTGATCGTAGGTGGTGGCATGGGAGGAACGATACTCGCCAACAATCTGGCGCGTAGGCTGTTGGCGGAGGTGCGCAGCGGCAAGGCGAAGATCACTATGCTGTCCGCGTCGGACAAGCACATGTACCAGCCGGGCCTGCTGTACACGGCATTCGGACGCATAACTCCGGACGAGCTGTACCGCGACCAGGCGAGCCTGCTCGAACCGGGCATCGATTTTTTCGTCGATCCGGTCACTGAATTTCACCTCGACCAGAATCAGGTTACGGCGAAAAGCGGCAAGACCTACGACTATGACACGCTGGTCGTCGCGACCGGTTCGCGCATGGTGCCCGAGACCATCCCGGGGCTGGCCGAAAACTCCGAGACCTTCTACACCGAGGAGAGCGCGCTCAAGATGTTCAAGCGGCTGCAGTCGTTCGAGGGCGGACGTGTGGTGATCACGGTCGGCGTGCCGCACAAATGCCCGATGGCGCCGCTCGAAATCACGTTCATGCTGCACGACTACTTCAAGGACCGCGGCATTCGGGACAAGGTAAAGCTGCACTACACCTATCCGATCGGCCGTACCCATAGCCTGGAAAACGTTGCCAAGTGGGCGACGCCCGAGTTCGACCGCCTCGGCATCACCTACGAAACCCTGTTCAACATGAAGGAAGTCGATGGCGCGAATAAAATCCTTCGCAGCGAGGAAGGCTCGGAGACACCGTTCGACCTCCTGATCGCAATCCCCGCGCACAAGGGCATGGAGGTGGTCGAAAAGAGTGGGCTCGGCCAGAATGGATGGGTGCCGACGAACCGGCACCGCCTGAACATGGAAGGCCGGACCAACGTGTACGCGGTCGGCGATACGACCAACATTCCCATCAGCAAGGCCGGCTCGACGGCGCACTACGAGGCGGAAGCGCTGGCCGAGAATCTGGCCGCGCTGGTGAAAATCGGCGCCCCGGTGCGTGACTACGACGGCAAGGNNTCATCGAGGCCGGCAAGGACCGCGCGACCTACGCAATGTTCAATTATCTCAATCCCCCAGACCCGAAAGCGCCGACCAAGGCGATGCACTGGTTCAAAATGGCATACAACAAATTGTACTGGGCTACAGCGCGCGGCCTGCTGTAAAGGGAGGCACAGATGAGCGAACAGGTGCAGGAAACGACGGCTCTGGGCGAAATCGAGGGGCTGATCGAAGCGGCGCGCGATTCGATGACCGACGAGATGGTCAGCAGGCTTTCGTCGACCGTCAGCGGTGGCGTCGAGTTGCTGGATCAGGTCAATCGCGCCGGGCTGGCGCGGGCGATTCCGGCGCTCGCGGAATTGGTCGCCAACGGCGATCTCGAGCGGCTGGTGCAACTAGCGCGGCTTTACGGCTCGGCGCAGGACGCGATGACCGACGAGATGGTCGGCAGGCTG
Source organism: Betaproteobacteria bacterium (assembly GCA_003153335.1). Lineage (GTDB taxonomy): Bacteria > Pseudomonadota > Gammaproteobacteria > Burkholderiales > Casimicrobiaceae > PALSA-1005. Next base: position 6,212 of record PLYG01000563.1, read on the forward strand.
GCCGAGACGGCGGCGGAAGGCATCAGCTTTATCGATCAGGCGAATCGCGCGGGACTGGATCGCGCGATTCCGGCGATTGCGCAATTGGTGAATGACGGCGACCTCGAGCGGCTGGTGCANNGCGACCTCGAGCGGCTGGTGCAGCTGGCGCGGCTCTATGGCTCAATGCAGGATGCGATGACCGAAGAGATGGTCGGCAGGCTTTCCGAAACCGTTACCGCCGGGCTCACGCTGCTCGACCGTTTCAACCGCGGCGGTGCGGACCGGTTGCTGCAAATCCTGGAGCGGCTCGACGCATCGGGTGCGCTGGAGCGGGCTGCACGCGTCATGCCGCTACTCGCCGACCGGATGGAGATGCTGGAGCGCATGCTTCACTGCGTCGAGGCAGCGACGCACGAATCGGACAAGCAGGCGCCGGAGCGTGGCGGAGTAGGTGGGCTGTGGTCGTTGATGAAAGACCCGGAGAACCAACGCAGTCTGCGCTTTCTGATGATTCTGGCGAGGAAGATGCGCGAGACCTGCGTGACGCGCTGACCGGGTGGTCAGGAATTATTCCGCGGCGCCCATCACCCTGTGAACCAGCGGTGACAGGTGCGCGGGCAGCGTGATCAGCGTCAGCGCCGCCGCCCGGCCGTTCGCCGACATTTTCACCGAGGTCTTGCGCAGAATATCGATCCACTTCGCCTCGTCGTATTCACCGTGGCTGGTGACGAAATCCGCCAGATAGCTCTCCAGGAACACCAGATCGATCACGTCCTCCAGGATTTGCGTTTCCGGGTTGACCTTCAGCCCTTTCTTTTTCAGCAACGCCTGCACTCGTCCTGTTATATCATCATCGTAGCCACACTCGCGCAGGATGGCGCCAGCGG
>PLYG01000337.1 GCA_003153335.1 Betaproteobacteria bacterium
TGTGCGACCGGAGGATGATTGATCAATACCGGCTGGACGGTGATTGCCACGTTCGCGCTCGCGGTGCCGCCCCTGCCGTCGGCAATTGAATACGCAAAGCTGTCTGCGCCGATGTAGCCGGACATGGGGGTATAACTCACCTTGTTGCCGGCGATGCTGGCGGCCCCGTGCGCCGGAGCGCCGACCGACGTGATGACCAGCGCGTCGCCGTCCGGGTCGCTGTCATTGGCCAGAACGTTCAGACTGTTATTGGTCGAGTTCTGGTCCACCACATAAGTGTCATTCTGGGCGACGGGCGGGTGGTTGGGCGGCCCCTGGACGGTAACCGAGACCGTGGCGCTTGCGGTGCCGCCCCTGCCGTCGGCGATCGAGTACGTGAAGTTGTCAGTTCCGCTGTATCCGGAAGTTGCCGTGTAGCTCACCTTGCCGGCAGCGATAACCGCCGTGCCATGAGCGGGTGATCCGACACCAGTGATCGTCAGCGCGTCGCCATCGGGATCGCTGTCGTTCGCCAGCACGTCGAATATATTGCCCGAGGAGTTGAAGGGCACCGTGAAGGCGTCGTTGACTGCGGCGGGTGGCCGGTTGATATAGCGCTTTTCGCCCTGGGCGGTGGTGGTTGCCAGTTCGCGCTGGCGATAGACATCGACTGTCTGTTTGTGCGGCAGACTCTGCCGCAACGCACGGCGAACCCAGTTGGGCTCTTTTTCGATAACTTCGCGGCGCCATTCCACGGCAGCGACGGGCGCGGGCGGCGCAACGGGGGCAGGTGCGACAGCCGCCGCCGGGGCTAGCGGCGCGACGGCGGGCGCCGGTTCGGGCGGCAGCGTTATCTCTTCGACCTTGTCCTCGTAGGTGACGAACTCCAGATCCACGCGGCGGTTCTTATGCCGTTCGGCCCTGGTGTTGGGGTACTTCGGGTTGGTCAGGCCACGGCCTTCAGCAAGAATGACGCCGGGCTGCAGACCGCCGTTGGCCACCAAGTAGTTCTTGACCGCAACCGCACGCCGGTCGGACAAGCCAAGGTTATAGGCAGCCGACCCGATATTGCAGGTGTGGCCGGTCAGGCGCAGGTTGCCCACAAAGCCCGAGGTCTTGATACGGCCAATCGCCTCATCCAGCGCGGTTTTGGCCGCCGGTGTCAGCATGGACTTGTCGAATTCAAAAAAGGCATCGGCCGACATGGCGGCTGTGGTCTTGACCAGCCGCTTTTCCTTGCGTGGAACCGGTGCCGCGGCCGACGCAGCAGCCGGTGTAACGGCGACAACGGGGACCTTGGGCGGCTCAGGCGGCTGGGGCGCCGGAGCGGTCGCGGGAACGTTCCCGGCCGACGCCTCGACCAACCGGTATTCCTTTACCGGCCGGAAGTTGGGGCCGCCAAACTCATAGCGAAGCATAGCCATGACCCGATTGTCCGAGGTACCGGATTCAAAACTTCCGGATTTTCGGTAATGTTCAACGTTCAGGGCAAGGCTGTACGGCGCGTTATAGAAGAATTTCTCGACACCCACCGAAACCGTGGTCTGGCGCGCGGAATCGCGGCCCCATTCATAATCAGCACCCAACGTCAGGCGGACCAGGGTCGGCTCATGAAAATGGCCGATTCGGGCGCCCACGCCATAATCGTAGGGGCGCTCGAAAATCCGGGTCCGAACCGATGTCGTGATGTCCTGCAGGAAGGGCTTGCCGTCATTGCCCTGGATGGTTTGTACCGTGGAAACCGTGCTATCGCCGATCTCGCGGCGCCCGGTGACGCTGGCGGAACCATACAAACCACCGAAAAAGCTGGCTTTTTCGAAACCGCCACCGACCGTAACCTTGGCGTCGCCCTCGGTATTGCGATCCGCTGCGACAAAGAACTTGCGAACCGTGGGGTCGACCGGTCCCGTCGCCGGCTCGGGAAGCCAGTTGTAGCTGAACTTTAGTCCTCCGGCACTGCGGCTGATCCAGGCTTCGCCCAGGAGAGCGCTGGTTTCGCTTTCGGAAAACAACCGATACAGTTCTCCGCGCAGCCGGGTCTTGTCGTCATACCCCAGACCCACGCGCGTCGAGGCCCCGACGTAACCCGACTCACTTTTTTCAGCATCGGCGGGCACCGGGGCGGGCACTGGAGCCGTCTGGGCGGATACAAGCGACCCGCAAGCCATCAGCACCAAGGCAACGGAGGAATATTTCTTGTTCATTATCGTCCCGCAAGCAATGCAGCAGTCGCGCTACAGCGCGCAATGTTTAATGCTAACATGCGGATGCTTAGAACAAGCTTGAGACGAGCGGGTTAACGCACTGAAATTGAAGGACTGTTGTATATGCGGTGCCTAGCCAGTCAATCAAGGTCCGCTCAGACCGGCAGATCTTCGCGCCGAAGCAGGAAAACCTTGCCCTCGCTCGATGGCGTCACCAGCCAGGTGAACGGCAAATCCGGAAACACAGCCTCAACCAGTTCCCGATTGTGACCGGCTTCGACGATGAGAATCCCGCCGACATTCAGATAAGCGCGGGAACCGCTGATAATCTGGCGTATCGCCTCCAGTCCATCTTCGCCCGCCGCCAGCGCGATCTCCGGCTCGTGCCGGTACTCGGTCGGCAGCGCCGCCATCGCCGCGTGCGTGACATACGGCGGGTTGCTGATGATCAGGTCGTAGGTCTTGTCCTCGGAATGGACATTGCGGAAGAGGTCGGACCGGACCAGGTTGATCCTGTCCTGCAAGCCATACTCGGCCACATTGCGCTGGGCGACGGCCAGCGCGTCGGCTGAAATATCGACCGCGTCGAGGTCCGCGTTCAGGAACGCATCGGCCGCAAGGATGGCGAGGCAGCCCGAGCCCGTGCACAGGTCGAGCACGGTGGAAATCCGATCCGGATCCGCGACCCAGGGGGACAGCCGTTCCTGCAGCAATTCCGCGATAAACGAGCGCGGGATGACAACCCGCTCATCGACATAAAACTTGAAGTTGCCCAGCCACGCCTGATGCGTCAGGTAGGGCACCGGCACATGGTCCACCGCCCGGCGTTCGATCGCCTGATGCAGGGCGGCCCGTTCGGTTCCCGTGAGCTTGGCGTCCAGGAAGGGGTCGAGCTGATCGAGCGGTAGATGCAAGGTGGCCAGCAGCAGAAACACCGCCTCGTCGTAGGCGTTGTCGGTTCCGTGGCCATAATTCAGCCCGGCGGCCTGAAAGCTGCTGACGGCGTAGCGGAGCCAGTCGCGGATGGTCTCAAGTTCTGTGGGAAACGTCGTCATGGCGAATGAGATGGCTAGCCGGCAGGCAACAGCCGGTTCAATAGTTCCCCGTAAATGCGGGAGAGCGGATCCAGATCGGCCACGGCGACCCGCTCGTTCAACTTGTGGATCGTCGCGTTGACGGGCCCAAATTCCACTACCTGATCGCAAATGCCGGCGAGGAAGCGGCCGTCGGAGGTTCCGCCGGTGCAGGAAATTTCGGGCGTCAGCCCGGTGACGGTCTGGATGGCGGCGATCGCCGCGTCGACGAGTCCGCCCCGCGGCGTCAGGAACGGTTGCCCGGAGCCAGTCCAATCCAGGATGTAATCGAGATGGTGTTTTTTCAGGATGTCCTCGAACCGCGCCTTGATTGCGGCCTGCGTATGGACCGTCGAATGGCGGAAATTGAACATGATCTCCAATGTACCAGGAATGATGTTGGTCGCCCCTGTTCCGGCATGTATATTAGATATCTGCCAGGTTGTAGGCGGGAAGTATTCGTTGCCTTCGTCCCAGATCGTGGATGCCAACTCCGCGATCGCCGGCACCGCAAGATGGATCGGATTGCGGCCCAGATGCGGATACGCGATATGCGCCTGCAGGCCCAGGACGGTGAGTTTGCCTGAGAGGCTGCCGCGGCGCCCGTTCTTGACCATGTCGCCTAGACATTCGACCGAAGTTGGCTCGCCCACAATGCAAAAGTCGAAGCGCTCGCCCCGTTCCGCCAGCATTTCCACCACCTTGGCCGTTCCGTCCGTCGCCGGACCCTCTTCGTCCGAGGTGAGAAGGAGAGCGATAGAGCCTGGATGATCCGGATTCCGCGCGACGTACGACTCGACCGCTGTCACGAACGCGGCAATGGACGTCTTCATGTCCGCCGCGCCGCGGCCATACAAAAAGCCATCCCGAATGCCGGGGGCGAACGGGTCGGAATCCCAGCCGGACAGCGGACCCGTCGGGACTACATCGGTGTGGCCGGCAAAGCACACGACAGGAGGTGCGGCGCCGCGCCGCGCCCAAAGATTGGTCACTTCCCCGCTTTGGAGCGTCGAGCAGGCGAAACCCACCTTTCCCAGCCGATCCTGCACCAACTTCTGGCAGCCGGCGTCTTCGGGGGTGAGGGAACGCCGGGCAATGAGAGCCTGGGTCAGTTCAAGGGTCGGGGAGTCCATCAGGACTTGCCACGCGCCAACTCGCTGTTGAGCTGGAACTGGCTGAATTGAACCGGAGGCGCCTGGAGTTGAGCAGCTTTGGACAAACCGCTGCCGTCGTCCTTCCGCTGCTCGGTGTGTTGGTTGATCAGCCACGACAGGTTGGTCGGAGAGTCGGCACTCTGCAACGCCTCTTCGTAGGAAATAACGTCATCCAGATACAGACGGCAAAGGGCTTGCTCGAACGTCTGCGAGCCGGGGTACAGGCTTTGCTGCATCGCTTCCGCAAGCTTGTCCAGGTCGCCGGCCTTGATGAGTTCGGAGACGTGGGTCGAATTCATCATGATTTCCACGGCCGGTTGCAGCTTGCCCTGCTTGCTGCGAACCAGGCGTTGGGAAACGATAGCGCGCAGGCTGACCGCAAGATCGGAAAGCAGGCCAGGCCGGGCGTCGTAAGGATACATGTTGATGATCCGCGCCAGCGCATGGTAGCTGTTGTTGGCATGCAGGGTAGTCATGCAAAGATGGCCGGTCAGGGCGTGGATCAGAACGTGCTGCATGGTCTCCCGGTCGCGGACTTCCCCTATCATCAGCACGTCAGGCGCCGCCCGCAAGCCGTTGGTCAGGGCGTTGTGGTAGCTCTGCGTGTCCTCGCCGATTTCGCGCTGATTCACGATACTCTTGCGGTGGCGGAACAAATATTCGATGGGATCTTCGACAGTCAGTATGTGACCCGCCAGGTGACCGCTCCGGTAATCGAGCATGGCCGCCATCGTGGTCGATTTGCCCGATCCCGTAGAGCCAACGATCAGGATCAGCCCACGCTTGGCTGTAATCATGTCCAGCAGTGCCGGGGGCAGGTTCAGGGTCTCGAACTGGGGGATCTCCCCCCGTATGTACCGGATCACCATCGAAATGCTGCCCCGCTGGCGCATGATGTTGATGCGGAAATTGCCCAGCTTGTGGTCTACGTGGGCGAGGTTCATTTCGTGCGTCTGTTCAAAACGCTCAGTCTGCGCCTGGTTCATCAACTCATAGGCAATCCGGTGCACCGTCTCGGATTCCATGGACTGCGTATTGATCGGCATCGCCACCCCATCGATCTTGATGTTGATCGGGGCGCCGCAGGAAATGAACAGGTCGGACGCCTGTTTCTCCTCCATCAGTTGGAACAGCCGGTCCAGGTACATGAGATAATTCGCTTTGGGAACGTGGTGTCTTGCGACTAGGATAACGAGGCCGGCGCAAACTAACAACTGGGTTAGCGGCAATGTTGGGACGTCATCGCCGGCCACAACGCACTATACAACACGATTTCGGACTATTTGATCATGCTTGGCATTATCGGCGGCAGCGGACTGACCAAGTTGCCCAATCTTGCGATCACCCGCAGGCAGGTCGTGCGGACGCCTTATGGCGATCCGTCTTCGGCGCTGATATTCGGCACGGTCGCCGGACGCGAAGTGATTTTTCTGGCACGGCACGGCCAGGGCCATACCATTCCCCCGCACCGCGTGAATTACCGCGCGAACCTCTGGGCGATGCAAGCCGAGGGCGTCACCGAGATCGCCGCGATATTCTCGGTCGGCGGGATCAGCGAGGCGCTCGGCCCCGGCGTCATTATCGTGCCTGACCAGCTGATCGACTACACCCATGGCCGCGCCCACACGTATTTCGACGGGTACGACCTCAATGTGGTCCATGTTGATTTCACCCGGCCGTATACCGAGTCGATCAGGCTGGGCTTGCTGGCAGCGGCGGGGCAGGTGGGAATTCCGGCGGTCGATGGCGGCGTCTATGGGGTGGTCAATGNNGGCATGACCGGGATGCCGGAAGCCGGCCTTGCACGGGAACTTGGACTCGCCTATGCCGCACTTGCGGTATCCGTCAACCATGCTGCCGGCAGAGGTGACAGCACGGAACAAGTTTCGCTGGAACAAATCACGAATGTTCTCGCGCCGGCCATGGGCAGGGTACGCGGGATTCTCGAATATTGGGTGCACTTTCATGATTAGAGAAGTGTTGCGGATGGGCGATCCGCGGCTGCTCCAGGTGTCGGAACCCGTTACGGCGTTCGGCACCCCGGAGCTCCTCGGGTTGCTGCAGGACATGCGGGACACCATGGATGCGCTGGATGGGGCGGGAATCGCCGCGCCGCAGATCGGCGTGCTCCAGAGAGTGGTGATCTTCGGATCGGAACAGAATCCGCGCTATCCCGACGCGGAACCGGTTCCATTCACCGTCCTGTGCAATCCCGTCATCGTCCCGCTGTCGGACGCCCTCGAAGACGGCTGGGAAGGCTGTCTGTCGGTTCCCGGCCTGCGCGGGGTGGTCCCACGGTGGAAGGACGTTCGTTATTCGGGATACGATCAATTCGGCATGCCGTTCGAGCGCGAGGTCACCGGGTTTCATGCCAGGGTTGTGCAGCATGAATGCGATCATCTGGATGGAATCCTCTATCCCTGCCGGATTCGCGACATTTCCCAGTTTGGATTCACTGACGTACTCTTTCCCGACCAGGACATCGCCGACGATTAACAGGCTGTTAGGCGGCAAAAGTCGATCGGGCGCATTCATCGCCGGACGGGGGCCACCCCCGATCATCTGTGGTCCCCCCGGACTGCCTACATCCGCAGCGCCTGCAGCAAAGACGCCTCCAGCCGGACCAGCGCGGCTTCGTCGTGCAGCCGCTGCCCGCTGATCAGAAACACGTCTTCAGCGCGCTCGCCCAGAGTGTTGATTTTGGCGCTGTGGACATTGANNCAGTATTTCGGCAATCCCGGCCAACAGGCCGGGGCGATCGCCGGCGACCAGCTCGAGTATGAACTGCGATCCCTTGTCATCCGGAAAAATCGCCACTTCAGGCGTCAGGGGAAACGCTTTTAATCGGCGGCTGACGCGGCCCGTCGCAACCGGATCGGGTGGTGACTGGTCGGTTAGCCGCTTGGTCAGTTCGTATTCGATATAGTTGGTGAGGTCGCGGGNNGCGCGCCGTCCGGATCCAGGACGGTGAACGTGTCGAGGGCGTACTGGTGCCGCGTCGTGTAAATCTTGGCTTCGACAATGCTGAACTGCAGCTTGCCGAAAAAACCGCAAATACGCGAAAACAGATTCGGCTGATCGCGCACGTAGACACAGAGTTGCAGCCCTTCGCCGGCCTTGCTCGGCCGCGCCTTGACCACCGGTTCGTCCGCGTCCACCCGATAGTAGAGAAGCCGCGCATGCCAGGCAATTTCTTCCGCGGTGTGGCGCTGAAAGTAAACCGGCTCGAGCTGATTCCACAGCGGGCGATGCGCGTCGTCCCGCAAACCGTAGGTGCGCAGAATGCGCAGCGCCTCGCCCTGGCGTTCCGCCAGACTGTCCTGCAGTGTCGCTGTCGCCGAATCACCGGCCAGCACGCGCCGGGTCGCGTGAAAGAGATCCTCCAGCAGCTTGGCCTTCCAGCCATTCCAGACCTTCGGGCTCGTGCCGCGGATATCCGCGACGGTCAGCAGGTAAAGGGCCACGAGGCGCCGTTCCGTAACGACGCGGCCGGCGAATGCCACCACGACATCGTGGTTGGTAATGTCCTGCTTTTGCGCAGTCGCCGACATCAGCAAGTGCTGTTCCACCAGCCACCCGACCACGTCCGTATCGTCCGGATCCAGTGCATGCTGCCGGCAAAAGCGCCGGGCATCCGCCGCGCCGAGCAGGGAGTGATTGCCTCCGCGGCCCTTGCCGATGTCGTGAAACAGCCCGGCCAGATACAGCAGCTCCTTCCGCTCGAAGTCGGCCATCAGCCGGCTGCAAAGCGGATATTCGTGCGCATGCTGGGCTTCGGTGAAACGGCGCAGATTGCGCACCACCATCAGGATGTGCTCGTCGACCGTGTAGACGTGAAACAGGTCGTGCTGCATCTGCCCGACGATACGTCCGAAAGCCGGCAAATAGCGCCCCAGGATTCCGTACTGATTCATGCGCCGCAGCTCATGGGTGATGCCACGCGGCTCGCGCAGCATCTGCAGAAAAAGCGCGCGATGCGCCGGGTCGCGCCGGAACTTGGCGTCAATCCGGCGGCGCGCCTGCCAGAGCGCGCGCAGCGTCCGGGTGGACATGCCTTTTAGCTCGGGATGGCGCTGCATGGCAACAAAGCTGCCCAGGATCGTCCCGGGGTTATGCTCGAAGGTGTTGTCGCTCCTGATATCGAGCAACTCGTTCATCGCCTGGAAGTCATCGTCGATCGGATGTGGGACCGGATCAACCGGGAACAGGTTGGCATGGAGATCCTGCAACAGGAATACATTCGACTGCCGGATGGCCTTGGCCGCCCGGTAATAGCGCTGCATCAACTGCTCGCTGGCGCGCTTTTGCTTGTTGTCGACCAGCCCAAAACTCGCGGCCAGCTGGTTCTGCAGGTCGAAAACCAGGCGGTCCTCGCGCCGCGCGGCCAGATAGTGCAGCCGGATACGCAAATGCTGGAGCACGCGTTCGCTACGGGCTATATGGCGCGCTTCGTCCTGGGTCAACAATCCCCGACTGGCCAGTTGCGACCAACGGGTCCCGATACCGGCAGCGCGCGCGATCCATAACACGGTCTGCAAATCGCGCAATCCGCCGGGACTTTCCTTGATATTCGGCTCCAGGTTGGAGGAGAGATCGTGATGACGAATATGCCGCTGCTGCTGTTCGAGCACCTTGGCGTCGTAAAAGGCGCGGACGTCGAGATCTTGGGCTACGACGTCGCGCAACGCGCGGAACAGGCGCCGGCTTCCCGCCAGCAGGCGATTCTCAAGCAACGTCGTACGCACCGTGACATCGTTTTGCATTTCACGGCGACATTCGGCCAGCGTTCGGGCACTATGGCCCACCTCGAAGCCGATGTCCCACAGGGCGCTGAGATACCGGCCGATCGCACGTTCGTCATCCTCCGCGGCGGACTCCGGTCGCAGGATCAGGACGTCTACATCGGAATAGGGATACAGTTCGCCGCGCCCATAGCCACCGACCGCGACCAGCGCGAGGGTCGGGGGCATGCCGTAGTCCACCCAAAGCCCGCGCAGGATGCCGTCGACGAGTTGTCGGTGGCGGTGCAGAAGGACGCGTGCGTCGGGACGCGCAAAGTACTGTTCTCGCAGTTGCGCCCGGCCTTCGCGCAACGTCTGTCGCCAGCGTTGTACGAGCGCGGTGTCGTTCACGAACAGGTCAGACAGAGGGAGGCGGCGGCGACCCGGCGGAAACCGTGGTCACTTCGTATCCGGTTGGGGTGACGAGGATCGTGTGCTCCCATTGCGCAGACAGGGAATGGTCGGCAGTGACAACAGTCCAGCCGTCGGCAAGTATCCGGATGCCGGCCCTGCCGGAATTGATCATCGGTTCAA
>PLYG01000170.1 GCA_003153335.1 Betaproteobacteria bacterium
TGGGTCGAGAAGATGTTGCACGACGCCCAGCGCACCTGCGCGCCCAGCGCCTGCAGCGTTTCGATAAGCACGGCGGTCTGGATCGTCATGTGCAGCGACCCGGTGATGCGGGTGCCCTTGAGCGGCTGGCTTTGCGCGAATTCGGCGCGAATCGCCATCAGCCCCGGCATTTCGGTTTCGGCGATGGCAATTTCCTTGCGGCCCCAGGCGGCCAGCGCCAGGTCGGCCACCTTGAAGTCGGTGAAATGTTCGTTTACGGCATTCATCTATAGCTCCTCGCTGACAGGTTGCAATGTGTTTGCAAAGGGGCTGCGGGCGCGAATGCGGCCGGCGAGAATACCTAAGGATTCGCCACCCGCATCACGTGACCTGCACCACCCCGGTTACGTGAAAGCGAGCGCCGTTGAATACTGACTCCCTGAGCCTGGTCCGCATGGACATGCGGGTCGCAACGCTCCTCAGGGGAGGCGGATTATACCAAGAGTGCGCGCTGCTGCAAGTGCCGAAGGGGGCTACTGGACTGCCGAGATGCGCATCCCGTTGACCGGCAGGCCGCGGCGCACTTCGGATAGACTGCCAAATCTCGTCCGCAAACATCCTGCTCCGGCGCAACGCGGCGGCTACGGGATCAGGGGCGCCCGAACCACGTCCGCGCCGCCGAATGATCCAGCGCGCGGCGATCGACCACATACTTGGGCACGCGCCGCTCGGCCAGATCGACGATGGACTGGATCGCGCTGCCGCCCAGCCCCGCGAAACACTGGTCAGTCCAGCACAGCGAGTGTGGCGTGACAATGACATTGCCCATGGAGAGGAGCGGATTGTCCGGCGCAGGCGGCTCCTGCTCGAATACATCCAGCGCAGCGCCGGCGATCTTGCCGGCCTGCAACGCAGCGATCAGCGCCCTCTCATCGACGATGGGGCCGCGCGCGACGTTGATCAAATACGCTGTGGGCTTCATCAATGCGAGATTGGTTGCGTTGACGAGGTGCCGCGTCTCGTCGTTTAGCAGACATGCCACCACGACATAGTCGGACTCACGCATCAACTGCTCGAACGGGACGACGCGCGCGCCGGTTATTTCGATTTCCAGCGGATCGACATAAGGGTCGGCGGCCAGCAGGTTGAGATTGAACGACCGCGCCAGCCGCAAGGTCTCCTTGCCGATGCTGCCTGCGCCAATCACCCCGAACGTGCGCCCGACCAGGCCATCGCCGAGATTCTGCTGCCGTTCGCTCCACCGGTTTTCCCTCGCCAGCCTTTGCTTGAACATCAGTTTCTGCGACAACGCCATCACAAAGGTCAGCGCCATGACGGCAACAGGCCGGCGGACGCCGAGCGGCGCATTGGTAACCAGGATACCGCGCTCGGTGCAGGCCGCGACGTCGACGGAATCGTAACCGACGCCATGCCGTGCAATGATCTTCAGGCGGCAATCGGCGCGCGCAATGCCGGCGCGGGTCACACGCGGTCCGTTCAGATGGATCGCATCGTAGCGGGCCGCAATGTCCGGCGTGATCTCGGCGGGCGACTCGGGAATCCATTCCCATGCGACGCGCGGACAATTGTCCAGCACGTTGATTGCCGCGCGGCCGAATGAAGGCTCGCCGTCGGGATTGAGCAGATCGCGGGTGAGGCCGACGCGAAGTTTGTCCATGATGGGGTTCTTGTCCTTATTTGGTAGCGAGAGATTGCAGGTGATGAAGGCCGCTGGCCAGCCCCCGCTGATAGAGTGCACTGTCGAGCCCGTACGCCATCATCCGGAAACCGTAGCCCCAGTATTCGTCGGCCCAGCGATCGTCGAGCGCCAGGAACGCGGCGACCTTCCCATGCTTGCGGGTGGCGGCGACGATGCGCTCGACGCCGGCCAGATAGTCCGGATGCTGAAACTGGCCTGGGATGCCCATGAAATTGGTCAGATCGAAGTGACCCAGCCACAGCACGTCGATGCCAGGCGTCGCCGCGATCGCGTCAACATTGGCAAGGCCGACGACCGTCTCGATCTGGGCGATGGTCAGCGTGCGGTCATGCGCCGCGCGCATCTTGGCCGCGGGCTCGCCCGGGAGATAGTCGTCATGCGCCATCCCGAACCCCGCGCCGCGCCGTCCCTGCGGCGGGTAGTGGGTGGCCGCGGCGATGAATGCCGCCTGTTCCGCCGTGTCCACCATCGGCACCATCACGCCATGCGCCCCCGCGTCGAGCACGTTGGCGATGAAGTCGTATTCGGTCGCCGGCACCCGCACCAGCGGCGCGACGTCCAGGCCGCGGCAGTACGCGCACTGTGCCTTGATGGTCTCGATGCCGGCGCCGGAATGCTCCATGTCATAGAGTACGAACTCCGCCCCGGCGACTTTGGCGATCTGCGCGATGCCCGGGGTGAAGAACTCGAAGACCATGGCGCCGAACGCGTGACCCTCGCTTGCCAGTTTTTGTTTGAGCATTCCGTTCCCCCCGTGAACAGGCCACGAAGCGTAGAGGTTGCCCTGAGGCGCGTCAAGCCAAGCGGCAGTCCCCTGCTCCACTGCACCATAAACCAAAGGCCGCCCAGGGGCGGCCTTTGCACCGATTCACATCAGCTTCAGATCTTCTTGATCGCTTCGAGAATCTTGAATATCGACTTCGGCGAACCGACGAACATGCGTTTCCAGGTCTTGCCGAGGCAACGGCGCTCGAGCGTGTTGCGGCGGGTGCGGGTACGTTCAGCCATAATATGCTCCTGAATCTTTTGAAATTGGACGGTGCGAGGGATGTAATGATACCAGATGTTGGATCACCTGTCGGAATCCCAGCGGCTATTCGCGCCAACAGCTCACCCGGCTGGTTACACGGGGCGGGGCGCGACGCCCGCTCACCAAACGTTCGCCCCTCACGCACCAGCTTTGCGCGCACCTACACGAGCGCTGACGTGCGCCTGCTGGCCCATACCGATACGTTGCACGGCACGCTGTCGGGCTTGGCCACCAAGAAGCTCATGGCATGCGCCTACGGCGTCTTTGGCGATGCCCGCCTTTCATGGAGCATTTGCCGCAGTCACGATCGATCTGACGCGTCGAGCGTCCATCGCGAAGGCTCCTTGCGGTCGCGGAGCGCGTCCTTCATGCTTTGCAATCGAATCCTTGCCGTCCTGCTGAATGCTGTCCGCTCAGTGCGCTCGTCACAGGCAACGGACCGCTCGACCCGATCCGGGTGCGCCAACGGGAATTTCATCTCGTAGACCGGCATGTTGGCGCAGACCGAACCGACGTCGCGCGTATGGGTCGCATCCGGACCGAAGCCGATGTTGGTGACCAGATTCCGGCTTGGTTGGATAACCAGCGCACCGGCATGCCAACACGAAAAGGTCATCGAAAAATCCCAAGTATCGAATCCCGCGCGAGCCTGATCGAATATCGTCCGCCAGTATGCGACTGCCAACGGATCCTGCAGGATATCGAAGAGCCACCGGGTGTCGCGCAATTGGTCCCACGCGTCGGCGTCGGGGCTATACATGTCCCAGGTCCGCCGCCATGCCGCCCACCCCCACTGAAGCGGATAGCGTGAGAAGAAGTAGCTAGCTGTCCCGCAATCCGCATTGAACTGGACATTCGTGCCCCCGATCAGTGCGACTCGTGGGTCGAGGCGATAACGGTCCAGTAGCTCCGCACAGAAAGGGAAGAACGACGGATGCGGAACGCAATCGTCTTCCAGAATAATGGCCTCCTCGACATGATCGAACACCCACGAGAGACCAGACTGGATTCGCTTGCGGCATCCAAGGTTCGAGTCCGCAATGTTCCATTCGATATTCGATGTCCAATCGATTTGTTCGACCAGTCCGATTACCTCATCGCACTTCTGGTGATCAACTGCATTGTCCTGTTTCGGACCATCCGCGACGACGAAGATGCGTGCCGGTTCGAGATGGTGGAGCGAGGCAAGGACTTGCCGTGTGAAATCCGGTCGATTGTAGAGACAGAGGACGATCGGAATATCAAACGCGGACATGCAAGCCCTGTCTCACTTCTGACCGCGCCTACGCTGTATGATGGTATGCAGAATCCGCAGGTAGTGGCGCATAGGCTCTGGTGTCGTGAGCCCGATATTGGTGCCGTGAATGCGGCGCATCAGGACGACGGTTTGCAGCGCNNCAAGAATGCCGCACGCCGGATCAGCATCAATGAGGGCAAATTCACCACGGCGGGGGGGGACAGAAGCAACCGTTCTCCAGAAGCCGTGTCGCGAAAGTTAACCATTTGTCCTGTGACGCAGTCCAACGACGCGTTGCGCGACAGGGCGTCAAGCTGAAGTTCAGTCTTGTTTGGTAACCAAAAATCATCCGCATCCAAGAAGGAGAGGTAGGATTTGGTGGCGAGACGGATGCCATGATTCCGGGCGGCAGACTGTCCGAGCGGCGGCTGCCTAACGTAAATGACATTCGGAAACTGGCTTACCTGTGCAGCGGTATCGTCGGTCGATCCATCATCGACGACGATCACCTCGTTGGGTTGTACCGTCTGGTCGAAAATGCTGCGCAGGGCCTCGCCTATAAACCGGGCGCCATTGCGAACGGGTACCACTACGCTGATCGGAGCTTGAGGCATCGGGTTCCACACACCTATCGGGCCATTGGTTTGAAGGGAATTGGTCGCAAACAACAAGTGCAATACTTTAGTCGGTTTACGACGGCGGTGTTGCCATGGGTCGATGTTACAGTCATTTAAGTGCAGCCGAGCGCGAAGAGATCAGCATAGGGTAGCATTGGGCTGTAGTCGCCCGGCGATTGCCCGGCGGCCCAAGCGCCACGCGTCCACGATCAGCCGTGAACTTCGCCGTCATGCGCATCATGCTCGACACTACCGCGCTGCAACGGCGCACGCCGTGCCCAAAAGTGCCACAGTTGCGGCACCGTACTGATGTCAGCCAGCCGATGATAACGCCATCTCTGGTGCCTGATCGAACGTCAGCCGTCGCACGTGTATTCCGAGGCGGCGCACATCCGAGGAGATCCCGAGGGAGGACGGAGATCGAGGCTCCCGGATTACGAAGGTCAGCACGAGAAAACGACCTGTCATGATCTTTGATGGGACCTGGAGTGTGCGGAGTTGCATGCCGGTGTCCGGGTAGGCGAACTTCCATGTGTCGAGTCGATGCCGGCCGGACCAGACTTCGACGTCCAGATTGGGTGCGGCCTCCGCCAGCATACCGAATAGGGAAAAGTTGATCGTCAGATCATGCTCCGGTCGATCCCGTTGCACCGCCAAGACCGCATCCGGTCCGTCAGTCCAGCGTCCGCTCGCCTCCGGTTCGCTCCAGCCATAGAGCAGTGTCCGCTTCGGATTGCCCGACATCGAAAGATCGATGGGACCATCGGATATCTTCGCTGGCATCCGTTGCGTGAGCGCCATTGCGCGCACTTCGCCCCGGCATAGCTTTCCAATCAGGGCTCGCAACCATGGCGGGCGATTTAGTGCTGCGAAGATGGCCAAGGCTGCCGCTGGGACGACCGAATCGACGACCCAAAGGTACTCGATCCAGGCGCACAGAGCCCGGATCGTCGAGTTATGCAATAGGTCCCTTTCGCGCCCGCGAAACTCTTGGAATACCAAAAGCGCCTGGGCAGGACGAGGCAGCGTTTCTGGGTTGCGTGCTCTCAAGCGATAGTCGATCCGATCCAAAAGCGAGACGGGTTCTCGGCGCAAGTGATCGAGAACGTGATCGGGAACAGGAACATTGAGCATGTCGCGCAGGTAGGCGAGGCAATGCCTGAGCTGGAGCGCCGCTCTGCGCTCTTTACACTGGTCCAATAAGTAGGCCCAATCAAAGCCTTCCGATCTCTCCCGGAGGATGACGGTTGCGTCCGTCACCCAGCGAATGGTTCCGACACCGTTCCAAGGAGCACCGTGGATGCACGCGTGCAGCACCTGGTCCTCGAAACAAAGTGCGCGGCATGGGACATCGCCAAGCTTGACCGGAACCAGACGGGACCAGAGCGCCGCATCTGCGTTCGGCCAACGATTCTGCTTGCGGACAAACCAATGAAGATCGACGTGGCGATCGCGCCCCGCACTGAAATCGCAACTGACTTCGCGATCGATCAATTCCTGCTTGGCAAACCGGATCGTCCCGTAGTACGGGGACCAACCACCATCCGCGAGATTGTCCATCGCAGCCGGCACATCCATAGGACGGACCAGGAGGTCGACGTCGGTCATCGCACGCAGCGGCATCTGATCCGGGATGGAAGCAACGAACGCAATGCCCTTGAGCAACGCGAATGGGATGCCGGCTTGATTGAGCGAGTTGAGGAGTGGACTGATTGCCGCGACCAGAACCTGGTTCTGGTACCACGAAAATCGCCCGACACCCTTGAACCGCGCAATGATCGGGTCGTCAACGCCGAGGGAGCGCAAATTCCTGGAAAGCAGCGGAAGCACGCGCTGAGAGCCAAAATCCAGCGCATCCAAATCGAGTGTCTTGCGCCACTCAGCAAATGCCGCCAATGCGGCTTGGCCCTTCAGCAGGGCCGCCTTCAGCAAGAGCGTATCCTGGGCACTCGGAAGCGGGGATTGATGCTGGTTCAGCATGAAGCATCAGCGACACGTAAACGCGATCTAGACGCAACTACGTACTGCATCACCAATACGCCCCGTCATCCGTGAGACGAGCCTTGTTCGGCTGATGATAGCGAGGGGGCATGTCGATCCAATGTTCGTTGAAATAGTTGACGATCGTGCTTCGCTCGTTTGATCGTCGATGGGCGGCATTGCGCTCGAAGCCCCTGATCAATTGCCGCTGTCAGGGCTTCGCGCGGAACGTTGCCTCAGCACCGACTCGCTTGCGAGTTGCAGCAGCTCTTCTCGATAGACCGGCGTCATCGCAGTCACGTTCGACAAATTCGATGCGTGAATGCGCTTGTGCAGCAATACATCGTCGATCACCCAGATATTCACTCCCGATCTGCGAATTCTCGCGAACCATTCGATATCGCTGGCGATCTTCCATCGCTCTTCGAATGTGCCGACGCGATGGAATACGTTACGCCGGATCATGCTGGCTCCCGCCATATACGCGACGTGGTCGCCCTCCAGAAGCGCGGCCTTGAAACCGGGCGGAATGGACTGGCCGGCCTGCAGGAAGAACTTGGCGCGCCCGACCACGCATTCGAGTGCGGGATCCGCTTTGAAACGGTCCACGTGCTTGCTGAGAGTCGTCGGCGTCCAGAGGTCGTCGCTGTCCAGCATTGCGATGAACGGGCCCCGCGCCGATGCGATACCCGTGTTCCAGGCGTTCGCAAGCCCGCGACCGGTTTGTGAGACTGTCCGAACGCGCGGATATCTCAATGCGATGGTCTTCCCGCCATCATCCCCGCCGTCATCGACCACTATGATTTCGTAGTTCTGATACGTTTGCCCATTCACACTGTCCAGCGCATCGGCGAGATAGAGTTCGGCATCCTTGATCGGCATGACAACAGAGATCAAAGGGTCATTCATAGCAATCGCTCATCATGCATTGCCTTCGGCACCGGTTCTGGACGAACGAGAAACCCAACGATTTTGAGTGATCGTTGCGTTTTTGCCGATCGGTCATCCGGGACGGACCTGTTAAGAACGGATATCCGCACGGTCGTATTCTCTAGAATTGGACGCTTGAAGATGACCGCCTGCAGCCTTTCATATGTGCACCACGCATCCCAGGTCAGATACTCGGTGCTTTCCGTATCGGTCCGAACCTTGATGAAGCCAGAGTCCGGGCCAACGACGAGCAACATCCCGTCGGTCAAGCCGCCTGACTGAAAGCTTGCTTCATTGTCCGATTGGAATGTCACATACGAGTACCTAAGCCGAAAGCGCCCTGACTGACCTCGCTCAGGTTTCGCAAGTATCGATGATTGCGCAGGTTCAATCGCCGCTTGTTCATATTGATCGGCGTGGACGCGCGGAGGGATCGCTCCGTCGCACGTAGGGGCTGCAAACAGCTCTTGTGTCGCGTTCGCGATCAACTCGGCGACCCATCGGGCTCCGTCAACCGTCAAATGAAGCCCGTCAAAGCACAATCGTCGTATGTCGTTTGACGGAACGGCACGTTCGAAAATCCGGCCGATGTTGATCGAAAGGATGCGATAGCGGTCCGCGACGCGTTCGTACTGCGCGATGATCGGCGCGTCGAAATCGAATGTATGGTCTGACCTGAACAGATGCAGCAGGCATACCGAACTACCCTGGACCATGAGCTTTCGCACGATTCCTTCGACCACAGGTTCGATCGTATCGAGCGATGGTTTCGTGCCGATATCTCCCGTGGTGCACTCGATGAAGCAGAGATCGGGGTGCTGACGGATAACAAAATCGTCCAACGTATAGAGCGTGCCGATAGACCCGGTGCCGCCGAAGCCGGCGTTGATTGACCTGTGTGAATGACCAAAATGCGTAACAAGCCTTTCATGCAGATACAGCTTGAAGCCCTTACGCGGCCCGGTGATGCTGTTACCGGCATAGGCGATAGAGCCGGCGCGCTGGCCGAGAAGCAGCCCCGCGTCGCGAAGTCCTGCTCGGGCGCGAACATTTCCCGATAGAATGGATGCCGTTATGATGTCCGGACCGGCGCAAACTGCGGCGCCTCACGGCGAACGATCTTGAATGCATCCTCGGCTACGGTGCGGGCGCCGGCTGCTTCAGCGGATCGGGCCAGATACCAATACGCGCGCCAGTGACTGCACCCGTATGCGATCGCTTGCTTGAATTCGGCAACAGCCAGTGCCGGACGTCTCCGGTTGCTCAAGATTAGGCCTGCCCACAGCCGCAGATAGCCGTCTGTGGTGTAGCGGTTGCGGTATTCCAGGATGATGTGTCCCATTGATGCAGACGAGCAGGCGATTCGACTCTCCGCGGCGAGTAAGTCATCTTGGGCTTCTTCCGACCTGCTGATGAAAAAATCAATGGCTGCATCGCCAAGCGAGCGGATGAGAGAGCCGGCTCCGTCGATTGGCCCTGATGCTTGCACCGGTTGACTGCGCGCGCGCTTTGGCTTCTTGAGCAGTCGACTATATATCTCATTGAAAGCCCGGCCCGCATGGGTGGCCCCGAACAAAGTCCTTGCCCGAATCGCAGCATTGCGTCCAAGTCGCGCCCGTTCGTCGGGATTGCGGTAGAGGAACGTTGTTGCACGCGCGTAGTCAGTCGGATCCTGCGCGATCAAGCCGGTCTCGCCGTGTACGATCAGCTCCGACACCCCGCCAAACGGAAGCACGACCGGAGGAACACCGGCGTACATCATTTCCTGCAGGATAAGTTCGGCAGTACTGAAATTGTCCTCGCAGAGTGGGTAACCGAACACATCGAGGCAACCCGCGAGCGTGCGAATGTCCTCAACATAGCCCCGGAATTCGAACCGCTGATCCCCAAGCTCACGTGCCTGCCGTCGGAGCAGGTCGAACGCGCCCCCACTGCCGGCTACGATGAAGCGGGCCGACGGAATATCGATCGCCGCGCTCATCGTGACGTAGTCTGGATGCATCTTCGCAAAATCGACAGTGCCGATATATCCCACGTTGAACGTTGCATGCGGCGTGATTTGCAGATGTTGGAGCCTGTCGAAGTCGGCCCCACAAGGGATAAGGGCGCGCCGATCTGCGCTGAGCGATCTGAACAGCGGAAGTTCAAGCGTGATTACGCTAGCAGCGACAAGCACGTTGGACAGATCGGCCAGGTCCTGCGGGACGACGTGAGGCGCGTGCCTTCCGTTGATTACACACCACACAACCGTTCGCATTGCAGGCAGCGGCAGTTGGAACAATTCGCGCAACTCAGGCGAATTCCAGAAGTAAATTTGTACGATGTCCGCTTGTTCCAAAGCCGCAAGTAGCGTGATCCTGTCCGGCGAAACAATAACCTGCAGCCCAGCAGCGACCGCAAGATCAAGGGCGCGATGATCGGGCGGTTGCAAGGACACGGCCGTGTGGTGGTACCCGCCCAATTGCCGGGAATATTTCGTTGTCGCGATCAATGCTCTGGAGGCACCTCCGAGAGAAAGGTGCGGTATGACATGGAGCACTGTCGCTGCGGGTTGGGTCATGGTGCCGCGCCGAGCGTGGCAGCCTGCGGTGAGAGCGTTCGCAGCAGATCGGAGATAGCAGCGGGTATTCTTTCAGGCCGCGACCCCAGTTCGAAGCGGAAACAGGGTACGCGACGAACGACGTTCGAGAGCGTCGAAAGCACCTCGCCGCCGGAATTTGGAAGCAATCCCATCGACTGCGACACCATCTCAAAAAGCGGAACTGAAGGCGTCACAGGTTTGAAAGTAGGGTCGCCGCTTTGGCCTTTGGCAGGCATTACGACAGCTCGTATAGGCATGTCTCGGACAATCCGGTCCGCGAAATGCGGCAGCAGGTGGTAGAGGCGTTTCTCGGTTGGCGGATCGCCCGGATTGCTGTGAGCAAACGGCAGCCGTGCCCAGTCGCCGGGCCTCAGCTTTGCCGTCGAATAAAGGCTATGAACCTTCGGTATGGGGTCGGCTGTGACGGCGCAGAAGTCATCGCCTGCATACGATAGCCCAGCGATCAGGCTGNNGCCGCCTCTACCCACGATGAGGACTGCGCCGTCAACGGTTCCGACGCTTGCCGCGTGGACCAGTTGCCTGTTGTGATGCCGCATTAGCCAGCCAAGCAGGGGACGGAATGGAGCCGCCCGCTCGAACGTCGGAATCCCGCGGCCATCGAACACACCCACAACCGCGGACTTTTGGATCGCATCAAACAGACAGATCGAACGGCCGAGACCTTCGTAGGCAGCGTAGAACCGGCCGTCGTGAAAGCCACGCAGTTCGCCGCGCACGGTGAAATCCTCAAGCGGGCACGGGGCAGTCGGCAGTGCCACGCCTGTGGAAGAACAATCCCAGAGGCGAACGGTCAGGTCGGGCGCCGCCGCCAAAGGCGACCTTTCGAGATGGGCCAAGGCCGGTGTCAGCAGCGGGACCAAGGCCACACCGGCAAAATGCAGGTGGACGGTGAGGCCGGCGATTTCGTACCAGCGGTCAACGGTTTCCNNCATTGCATCGGCCCACGTCTGTTGGCCGAGTTCGAAGAACTCGCTCTGACTCTGCGACGCCATCAGACGTGCGCCCGCAATCGTCTTCAATTCTTGGGGTCTGGCGAAGCATCCTGCTTCATCACCGGCCAGCCACGCTCATCCACCTCGTGAATCGGATCGAGAAGCAGCAGGTCTTGCATGTCGGTGTAGACTTCGACGACGGGTTCAACGAAAGGCGTTTTCGGTGCGCTGGCAGGAGGCGGTATCACTGCGCCCTCGCCGGACGTTTCGTCGGCGATCACGAGCTGCTCAGTCATCATCTTGGCGACAAACTGCCGCAATCCGTTTTCGATGACGGCTCGCTCGCCATCGTGGCGCTCGGTCAGCGCGTGGGTGATCTCGCCGACGTTAACGCCGCCGATCAGCCAGTTCCAGATCTGAGCGCTGACACCGGGCATGCTGCAGTAGGTGCCGGTTTCGAGATTGATGGCCAAGACCTCGTCGTCGAAGGTCTCGCAGACAACCTGCCTGTCGTTCATGCGAAAGCGCAAAGAAGGCATCATGGCCAGACGATCTTCATAGGCGAGAAACCCGGCTGTAGCACCGCCCACAGGCATGCAACCGTCCCCACCGTCGAACGTGAACCACCAATGACGATCGGTTCGATATCATCTCGATGCGAGGGTCGCAATCATCCCGGCTTTCGGTTCCGTTTGAGATGCGCGATAGGGTTATATCGGAAGGACCAGCGGCTGGAGCGGCTCGGCGCACGTAAACTCAGCCTTGTGAGCGGCTCAATTTCAATCAAAGGACAGGAAATTCAGTCCCCGTTCACTGAGCCGAGATACCGGGGGCAAGAGCGGACGAGATCTCGCAATGCGCAT
>PLYG01000163.1 GCA_003153335.1 Betaproteobacteria bacterium
AGCCGACGTCGATGGCGTTCTTCAGAGCGCCGGGAACGGAGCGGTTGTATTCGGGTGTGACAAACAGGACGGCATCGGCTGCCGCGACGCGTTGCTTGAAATCCAGCACCGACTGCGGCGGATCCGCCTCGAAGTCCTGGTTGAAATGGGGCAGATGGCCGATTTCGACAATCTCCAGTTTGAGGGATTCCGGTGCCATTGCGATCAACGCCTTGGCCATCTTCCGGTTAAGCGAGTCCTTGCGCAGACTGCCGATAAAAACTGCCACATCGCGGGTTGTGCTCATCATGATTCCTTAAAGAAGTGTTGCCAGCGCCGCCGGGAATGACGAAAAGGACGGACAGGCGAATTGCGCTGTCCTGCGGGTATTCTACCGGGCTGCGCAGAATGCACGAGGTGGAGCGCCGGGACCGGAGGGCTGGCCGGACCCCGGCGCACGGGACGGCGTGTCAGAATTCGAGACTGACGTTCACCGACCCAAAGCCGTGGTTGCGCGCTTCGCCCTCGAATTCCCGCGACTGCACGTAATGCGCGTACGCCAGCTTGCCGCTCGGCAGGCCGTCGTATCTTGGCCAGGTATAGGCCCACCCATAGGCGATGTCGCCGACCAGCAGCCGCCTTTTGACCGCGTAGCTGCGCTTGAACGTGTTGCCGTCGAGAAAAATATTGTTGGCGACCGCGCGCCCGTCAAACGATGCGAAAAAATGATAGCTGTGTTGGTGATAGACGCGCTCGAGTTGCGCCGCCGCCCGCGGCGCGGCGTTGTCGCCGCCGGGACGGATCGACGATGTGCCAAAATCGTCGGGCAGACGCCAGCCGACGCGCAGCTCACCGCCCACGTTGACATAGCTCGCAACATTGCCGACGGAAACGCCGTAATGCGGGATGATCTGCGCTGCCAGCGCCTCGGTCGATCCCCCCGCAGCTTCCGGCTCTCCGGGCTTGCCGAACTTGCCCATGGTCAGCGCCGACGGCCGCAATTTGCGTTCCCAGACAAATTGCAGCCCGAGCTCGTCGCGCAACTGGTTGTCCCAGCCCTGGAAACGGTCGAGCCCCCGCAGCCGATGAACCAGATCCTGGGTCTGCCTGGCATACGCGTGTCTGCCCACGATCCCGATGTCGAACTCGACTGTATCCAGCGTCGGTGTATCTGCCTTGTTTTTCGGATCAAACCGCGCGTTGTAGCCCAGGCCGAGGTAGGTCCACCCCGCATACGGCCGGTCGTTCGGGTCGATGGTCGTGCGGTCCCGATCGGCCGGCGTGTACATTGCCTGCCCGAGGGTCACCACCATGTTGATCGACGTTGCCTTCTCCGGATGGAACCAGTCGACCAGACGGCGGACCTGCTCGTTCGAACAGCGAATCCACGCCGGCAGCAGCGGATCGTTAAAGTCAGTCAGGTTGGGCGATGTCCAGGTGAACTTCACACCGCTGGTGTACTGCGCATCGGTGCCGGCAAACAGGTCGTTCTCGAGTTGGAACGAGAGGACGCTCGAGCGCGTGGGCGATGCCGGACGCGGGGCATCGCAATCACGAGGGTCCATTGCTGACTGCGCGCCGGCATTGGCGGCAAGCAGGAAGAGCAGGATAGCCGCGGCGGCGACGATAGCCACGGTTCTCGTCATGGCGTCTCCGGGCATGGTCTGCTGGTGCGCTGCGAAGATGGCACAAACCGCGCGATCCTGCCCGGGCCGTCAGTCCTTTGCATCAGCGCGAAGTTCCTGGTTATAGCGCGAGCAATAGTCGGCGAACAACAATTTGTCGGTGCCCACGGTAAACAGCCGCACGCCAAGGCGCTGCCATTCGTGCATGAGGCGCCGGCAATCGTCGGCATCGGGCTGAAACAACGGCAGGATCATCGGAATCTTGTGGCGAACCGATGCAGCGACGACGTGCTGGAGCGCCTCGATTATACGCGGGTGTGCGGTATCGCCGTCGAGGCCCATGGTCACTGCCAGATCGAACGGTCCGGTGAGCACCGCCTGCAGACCGGGTACCGCGAGTATTGCATCGATGGCCTCGACGCCCTCGGGGGTTTCGATCAGCGCAATGATGCCGGCGCCGCCTACATCGTTGGCGTCGGCGGCAAAGCGGCGCCAGTCGCGCACGTAGTGATTGCCCGCCCGAATGCAGGGGCAGGCGCCGCGTGAACCCTGCGGGCCGTAGCGGGCGGCGCGCACTGCGCGTTCAGCCTCCGCGGCCGATGAAATCTTCGGGATGAGCACCGCCGCCGCACCGATGTCCAGCGCCTTGGCGATCATGTAACCCTCGTTGGCCGGGATGCGCACTATGGGCACCAGTCCCGCGGCGTCGCACGCCCGCACCAGATTCTCCGCGGTCTCGAGCCCGAAGTGGCCGTGCTCGGTGTCGACGATGGTGAAGGCGAAGCCACTGCCGCCCAGGATGTCGATGACTTCGGGACTGGCGAACTGTGACCAGGTGCCGATAACAGGCGCAGGCGAATCAAGCAGGGTGGAGAAGGGTTTCATCAGCAGGTATCCAGTGGCAGCCGGCTCTCGCTTTTCCAGGCTGCGGAAAGGGGAAGATATCGGTTGTGCAATGCGCAGTGTAAACCATGCCAATGGGGCCATACTCTTCTGCAATGCTCACGACCACTGCGGATTTGCAATGGCCGGTGCGCGCACGCGGCACTCAGACGCAGGAATGGCTCGACCTTTTGCATCCCCAAGCGTACGCTGGCCCCCGTAGTTTGCGATGAAGACAGGAGTGCGGGAGCATTGGCGGTCGGGTTGCACGGGGGCCACCCTGTGCTTCGCCACATCTCGTTTGCCCGCTGCAGCCCCCCAACTCGAACGACTGCGTGACGGAGTCGCGGTATTCCAGAAACGAAAGGTTCGCCATGGCCGAGAAAAAATGGCGCAAGCGCACGTTGGGAAATCGCGTGCTCGCGCCCGAAACGCTGATGATGGGCTTCGGCTATGACCCGATGCTCTCCGAGGGATCGTTAAAGCCCCCGCAATTCCTGACCTCGACCTTTGTTTTTCGCTCCGCGGAAGACGGGAAGAACTTTTTCGCGACCATGCAGGGCCGGCGCAAGCTGGGGCCGGGCGAGGAACCCGGCCTCGTCTATTCGCGTTTCAACAATCCGAATCTCGAAGTGCTCGAAGATCGCCTGGCACTCTGGGACGAAGCACAGGCGAGCCTTGCCTTCGCCTCTGGCATGGCGGCGATCTCGACGTGTCTGTGGGCTTATGTGCGTCCCGGCGACGTGGTGCTGCAAAGCCAGCCGATCTATGGCGGCACCGAGACACTGATGCATTCCATCCTGCCTGAGTTCGGCGTGCGCCAGGTGGGGTTCGACGCGGAAGGTGGCGTCGCTGCAATGCGCGCCGCCGCGCAAAAGGCGAAAGAGACCGGCCGCGTCGCGGCGATCTTTCTCGAAACGCCGGCCAATCCGACCAACGGGCTGGTGGACATTGCCGAGGCGCGGCGGATCTCGGAAGTGCTTGCGGTGAATGGCAAGCGCCCGCCCGTGATCGTCGACAACACGATGCTGGGGCCGGTGTTTTCGACGCCACTCGCGCACGGCGCCGATATCGCGGTCACGTCGCTGACCAAATATGTCTGAAGTTCCTACCATACGGAGTCG
>PLYG01000232.1:0-3588 GCA_003153335.1 Betaproteobacteria bacterium
AGGGCCGGCAATGCGCCCGCGCGGTCGATGAATTCCTGATGGGCAACAGCACCCTGCCGCGCTGAACCGACCAGCCCCCAAAACGGAACGGGCGGGGAAATCCCCGCCCGCCCAGTCACTCCGAAGTTAGCTCACACCGATAATTGATCCGCGATCGGCAGTCGGCGAATGCGTTTGCCTACCGCCGCGAAGATCGCGTTGCACAAAGCCGGCGCGAAGGGCGGAACGCCCGGCTCGCCGACCCCGCTTGACGCCACCTCCGTGCCCGCCGGAACGATATAGGTATTCGTCCGGGCCGGCGCTTCGTTGATGCGGATCATGCGGTAATCGTTGAAGTTGCTTTGCTCGGCGGCACCGTTCTTGAAGGTGATTTCGCCGTAACGCGCGAGGCTCATGCCGAACACCGCCGCCCCTTCGATCTGCGAGCGTATGCGTTCGGGGTTGGCGGCATAACCGCAATCGATCGCGGTATCGACCCGCGGCACGGTGAGATTGCCTTTACTGTCGATCGCCACCTCGACAATGGTGGCGACATAGGAGAGGAAACTCCGATGCGCGGCGATGCCGAGACCATGGCCTGGCGGCAGCTTGCGCCCCCATTCCCCTTTTTCGGCGACCAGTTCGATCACCCGGCGCAGCTTGCCGGTATCGATCGGATAGGTCTCGTAGGGGTCGCCATAGTTCCAGTAATCCGCGACATCCGCGGATTTCCGGGGATCGGCGATGCGCGCCGGACCGATCAGCTCCAACAGGAAATCCTTCGGGTCCTTGCCGGCCTCGTGCGCCAGTTCGGCGACGAAGGATTGGACGGCAAAGGCGTGCGGGATGTTGGACACCGAGCGGAACCAGCCGATTCGGGTATGGGACGCCGCCTCGCCCGTTTCACAGCGCAGATTCGCGATCTGGAACGGGACGTCGATGAAGCCCATACCGAGTTCGAGCGGCACTTCGCGCATCTGATTGGGCGCGAAGGTCGACAGCAGGGTCGGTGCGACGCTGCGGTGACGCCAGGCAACCACCTTCTTGTCGCCATCGAAGCCGGCGGTCAAATGCTCGGCCGAAACGGTGTGATAGAAGCTGTGCTGGATGTCGTCCTCGCGGCCCCACACGACTTTGACGGGCGCCCCGACCTCTTTGGAGAGGATCGCCGCTTCCTGCGCAAAGTCGCATTTCGATTTGCGCCCGAAGCCGCCGCCGAGCAGCGTGACGTTGACGGTCACGTCCTCGACCTTGAATCCCAGCTTTTTCGCGATATCCTCGCGCGTTCCGCCGGGACTTTGCACGCAGGCCCAGATTTCGCATTTGCCGTTGACGACGCTCGCCGTCGCGGCGGGCGGCTCCATCGGCGCATGGGCGAGATAGGGAACGTCGTATTCGGCGACGATGGTCTTCGCGGCCGACTTGATCGCGTTTGGATCGCCGACCTGCTTCGCCGGCGTGCCCGGTGTCTTGGCGAGTTCCAGGTACTGGGACCGCAACGCGTCGCTGGAAATCTTTACTCCGGCGGCATCGTCCCAGACGATCTTCATCTTGTCCCGCGCTTTTTTCGCCGCCCAAAAACTGGTCGCGATCACCGCGACGCCGCTGGGTATTTCGGCTACATAGCGAACGCCCGGAATGCCCTGCGCATCCTCGATGTCGAAGCTCTTCACTTTGGCGCCGAACACGGGCGGCCGCGCGACGACCGCCGTGAGCATGCCGGGGAATTTCACGTCGATCCCGAACTTGGCCGAGCCGTTGGTCTTGCCGCGCGTATCGAGCCGCTTGGTGGACTTGCCGATCAGCTTGAAGTCCTTGGCGTCCTTCAGCTTCACGCCTTCGGGCAGCGGCAGCTTGTTGGCGGCATCTGCCACCTGTCCATACCCAAGCTTCTTCCCGCTGCTGTGCACGATCTGACCCATTTCGGCGCGGCATTCGGTCACCGGCACTTTCCATGCGTTGGCCGCCGCCTGCACCAGCATGGTCCGCGCCTGGGCGCCGACCATGCGCAACTGGTCCCACGACGACGCCACGCTCTGGCTGCCGCCGGTCATCTGGATGCCGAAACCCGGATGGTTGTACACCGCGGCGACCGGCGCGTGTTCGGACTTGACCTGTGTCCAGTCGCACTCCAGCTCTTCGGCAATCAGCATCGGCAGAGAAGTCAAAACGCCCTGGCCGAATTCGAGCTTGCTGACCACGACGGTCACCGAATTGTCGGCGGCGATCCGGATAAACGCATTCGGCGGATACACGGGCTTGGCCGGTACAGCCGGTGCCGCCGGTGGCGCGGCAGGAGCGGGCGATACGCCCTGCCCCTGCGCCAGGGCGACACGGTTGCCACCCGGCAGGTAGAAGCCGATGACCAGTCCGCCGGTCAGCGTGGTCGAGGCGCGCAGAAACTGGCGGCGGGAAAGTCGCGGGGCTTGGCCCGGCTTCGATGTCTTGTTGGACACGCTCATGCCTTGGCTCCTTTTTTGGTGTCGCGGCCGCTGGCCGGGGTCTTGGACTTGGGCGCGGGTTTGGCCTTACCTTTTGCCGGCGCGGGCGCGGGCACTGGCATCGCCGCCGCGGCCGTATATATCGCCTTGCGGATTCGGCTGTACGTGCCGCAGCGGCAAATGTGTCCGGCCAGAGCGCTGTCGATGTCCGCGTCGGTGGGCTTCGGCTTGGCTTTGAGCAACGCCACTGAAGTCATGATCATCCCCGACTGGCAGTACCCACATTGCGGAACATCTTCCTCGATCCACGCCTTTTGCACCGGATGATCACCGGTCTTCGACAGGCCTTCGATCGTGGTCACCTCCTTGCCCTGCACCGAGGCGATGGTCGTGACACACGAGCGCACCGGCTGGCCCTCGACGTGCACCGTGCACGCGCCGCAAAGCCCCGTCCCGCACCCAAACTTGGTGCCGGTCAGGTCGAGATGATCGCGCAACAGCCACAGGAGCGGCGTATCGCTGGGCAGTTCGGCGTTCACTGCCTCGTTATTGATGATGATAATGTTCGCCATGAGAAGCACCGGGGAAGCAAAGGCGCGGATGATACGCCGTTCACATTGATTTGTAACCGGGTCGAATGTAAGACCGCATACCGGCTCCGGCCCTGCCCCCCGGGTATAATTGCGCTTTGTGTCGCAGATCGAAGCCGCCATGGAAGCCGAACAAGTCAATCAGATCGAAACCAGCCTGTCCTCGCTNNCTGCGGAGGTATCTTTGACTTCGACGCCAAGGCTGCCCGGCTGACCGAGGTCAGCCGGGAGCTCGAAGACCCCAAGGTCTGGAACGACCAGAAACACGCGCAGGAACTGGGGCGCGAGAAAAAACTGCTCGAAGGCATCGTGCTCAACCTGCGCGAAATCGACGGCCGGCTGCGCGAAGGCACCGAACTCTTCGAGCTGGCCAAGACCGAGAGCGACGACCAGACGCTGCGCGCGGTAGCGGCCGATGCCGCAACGGTCGAGGCTGCGGTCGCCAAACTCGAATTCCAGCGGATGTTCAATCATCCGCTGGATCCCGGCAACTGCTTCATAGATATCAATGCCGGATCCGGCGGTACCGAGGCCCAGGACTGGGCGTCGATGCTGCTGCGGATGTATTTGCGCTACTG
>PLYG01000232.1:3618-3740 GCA_003153335.1 Betaproteobacteria bacterium
GCCGGCACACCTCGTTCGCCAGCGTGTTTGCCTATCCCGAGGTCGACGACTCGATCGAAATCGAAATCAACCCGGCCGACCTGCGCATCGACACGTTTCGCGCCAGCGGCGCGGGCGGCCAG
>PLYG01000303.1 GCA_003153335.1 Betaproteobacteria bacterium
AGCAGTGCGTGCAGACGGTGCGCTTGACTTCGACCTTCTTTGCTTCGTCGGCGGCGGCTTCGGCGTTGCCCATCACGTTGTAGGGCAATTGGCTGGCAAAGGCTGCGCCGCCGGCGACGAGGCCGGAGCGTTTGAGGAACGTACGGCGATCGAGCGTGCCGGCGGGCGCGCCGGAACTCGTGCGGCGCAGGCGAGACGAGGTCGTTCCACTTGAAGTCTTAGTGAGCATCATGACGACCTCCTGATCAGATCTTGGTGGTGCGGTAGTAATCGCGAACGTGTTGCGTGTCGCGATAACCCTGGCTCGCTTCGGGAGCGGCAGTCGGCAGGCCGGGGGTTGCTTCGGTAATGGGTTTCAGTGCGGTGGCAACGGCGGCGGCGCCGCCAGTGCCCAGGGCCAGCAGGAATCCGCGTCGGCGCAAATTTTCCGGGGCGGGGGACGATTGCTCACGGTCTGACATTTACGCCTCCAATCGCTGAACTGCTCAAAAAAACTTCGCAATCAGGCAATAGCGAATGATTCGTATTCGACTGCCAGAAATGCATGCGCGCATTCTGCCACTGTTTTGTAAAAATTCGCAATAGGCGTTTCGACTATTGCACTGCAGCATTTCGCGTACCACGGCGCAATGAATTTCTTGAAAAACGCCAGTTGTTCGGCGACGGTGCGCGGACCCGCCGCGGCATTGCCCTCCACCAGCAAACGCATGGTTTCGAACAGCGCCGAAAGATGATCTTCCGGCATGCTTTGTCCAGTCTGCAGGCCCAATCCGAGGTCCGCCAGCGCCGCGCGCAATTCAACCAGGAATTGCCCTGCGGAGCCCGGCGCATGCGCTCCTACGTAGAATGACCCGAACAGCGATATGACGCTTTTTCCGACCCCGCCGAACAACGCTTCGTATTCGTCATGCGCGGCATCGGGATCCATCACCCCGGCGGCCGCGGAGAGTCTCGCCCACGCGAGGGCGAGCCTGGCGGAATCGGCTTCCGCTGCAAGGGGCGGCGCGGTGCCCATCATGCGCAGCAATTGCCCGTCAGGCGCCGAAAAATAAAGTCGGGCGAGCAACGCATAAAAGTCCGCCCGCACCCGATCTTCCGGTTCCAGGCGCGGCGCGAACCCGATGGTCGAGGCGCTCATGAAACGCGATCGCCCTTGAGCAGGTCGATGCTGTTCTCGCTCTTGATCAGGTCGATCACGCGGCAGTCGGCGCACATGCGCAGCCGGTTCAGCATCTCGGTACCGGCGAACATCGAATGCCCGGTGAGCCTGGCGATCATGCCTTCGACCATCTTTTGCGTGCCCAACGGCTTGCCGCAGCTAATGCAGTTGAACACCGCCGCTTCGTTGAGCACCCGCAACTGTCTGGCGTCCTTGGTCAGCAACAGCCGCGGCTGCAAAGTGATCGCGTGCTCCGGACAGGTGTGGGCGCATAGTCCGCACTGCACACATTTGGACTCGATGAAGCGCAGTTGCGGCAGTTCGGGGTTGTCTGCCAGCGCCCCTTCCGGACAGGCGCCCACGCAGGCCATACACAGCGTGCACGTATCGGTGTTGACCATCAGCGCGCCGAACGGCGCGCCCGCGCCCAAGGGAATCTCGGTCCTGGGCGCCGGCGCGTGCTCGAGCAGGTGTTCGACCGCCATCGCAATCGCAGTGCGCTTGTCGTTGACCAGGTTGAACGTGGCCGGCACCCGCACCGCCAGCGCGCGTTGCAATGACCACAGCTCCGCCTCCAGCGCGCGGGTTGCACTGCCGTCGAGCACGCGAAAGTGCTCGCCCTGGTAACCCAGCGCCTGCGCAATCGTGTCGGCAAAGCCCATCTGCCGGACCAGCGCCTCGCGATACTGCGGCGCCTCAGAACCGGACGCGAGCACGACCACTTGGCTCGCGCCCCAGGCGAGCGCGCCCAGCCACACGTCCATCCCGATCGATGCCACGTGGTGGACCTCGACCGGAATCACCCGCGCGGGCAAACCGTTGCCGTGCCGGGCCAGTTGCTCGATGGCGGCGCGGCCGTCCTCGGCGTGCAGCAGCAGGCAGGCATCGCGCCCGCCCGCCTCAACATAGGTGCGCAGCAGGATCTTGATCCGGGCGCCCAGATCGGCGACCTGCGGAAACTGAAACGCCAGCGCCCCCGAGGGGCAAACCGTCGTGCACCCGCCGCAGCCCATGCAAAGCTGCGGCTCGACCCGGATGTGATCGCGGTCGGCGGTGATCGCGTGGGTCGAACACACATCGATGCACTGGTTGCAGCCTTGCTGTTGCGAGCGGCTGTGCGCGCAAATGCTCGGCTTGTAGGCGAAGTACTTGGGCTTTTCGAACTCGCCGACCATTTGCGCGAGTTCGGCCGCGGCACGAATTTGAAGGACGGCGTCGGCGCCCGGGGCAAAGTAGCCTTGCGGCGGCTGGAAGCCGTCGCCGCGAAAGAACGGCGCCCGCTGCAAGTCCAGGACCAGGTCGAAACGCTCGGTGCGCACTCGGTCGCGCCGGTCGAAATCGATCGCCTGGACGCTGCCGCAGGCAACCACGCAGGCGCGGTGACTCTTGCACCGGTCGAGATCGACTTGATAGGAGAAGTCGATCGCCGATTCGGGGCAGGCACGAATGCAGGCGTTGCAGCGGGTGCAGGCGTCGAGATCGATCGGATTGTCCTGCGTCCACTCGATGTCGAATTCGCCCAGCCAGCCGGCGATCTTTTTCACGGTTCCGGTCAATACCGAAAACTCACGCGTGACCGGCAACTCGACGCCCGCAGCGCGGCCGGCGACCAGCACGGTGACGCCGAGCTGGCCTTTCAGCAGATCGGCCCAGTACAGCGCCGCGTCCGCCGGTCCGGCGATCAGCACCCGTCCGCCCGACTTGTAGGCCACCCGCGGCACTGGCGGCGGATCAGGCAATGCCGCTGCCGCCAGCAGCGCCGCGATCTTGGGTGTGGCGAACGCCGCTTCCTGCGACCAGCCCGCGGTTTCGCGGATGTTCACAAAGCGGATCGCGGTCGCCCCCTGGTTGTCGTCCGCCACGTCGCCGAGGAGCTTCGCTTCCTGGGTGCAGGCGACGATCAGGTCGCCCTTGGCACCTTCGGCGTACGCGGGCAACTCGCGCCGGCACATCTGCTCGCGCAAAAGCAATGGCTGCCCCAGCTTCAGCGCCGCGCCGAGCGCCGTGGCATCGAGCGGCATGGTCCGGTTGCAGTTGCAGACGTGCAGGGTCTTGTCGGTGATACTCACGATGGGCGCAATTCTCGGGTGTCAGGCGGCGGTGCCGGCCAGCCTGGCGGATGTGTCGGGAACGACGGGAACGTCGGTGCTGAGATCGGCGGAGAGTTCCGCCGGAGGTTGGGCATCGAAAGCGGCAGCAAGCTGCTCCCCGACTATAGCCTGCTCCCCTAGTGCACTCTGCTCTGGCGCTGGCCCGGACTCAACGTCTTTCCGATGCTCGGCAATGGAACACTCATCCGGCTGCCCGGCGGTCTCGTTCGTCGCGGTGGCCGGCGCCTGGTCGGCGCTCTCCGGCTTGGCGTTGCTCGGGTGATCGATGATGTCCCGGGCCTGCACCAGCCGCGCGAGCATTTCCGGCGGGATGGGATCGGAGTTGGAGTAATCGTCGATGTACGTGTCGAGCCCGTCCATTACATTGAAATGCGGATCGGCGAACAGCTTCTTGACCGCCGCGCGCCGTAGCGCTTCCGGCACCTTGGGTTGAAAGAATTGCGCATAGTCGGACTCCATGGTCAGCGACTCGATGGATGGCAGCAGCGGTGCTGCGCCCTCGCCGGCCGCAGGCGCTGCGGCGGGGCGCGGCGCCGCGATCGGAGGCTGGACTGGCGGCACGCTGGCCGCATCGGCGCTGCCCGCCTGCGCGTGCTTCAAGCGCGACCAGCGCGACAGGAAGCGTTCGTTAGCGGGAGTCTGGCGGGTCATCCCTTGGTGTCCTCGCCTGCGGTCGCTTTGGCCACTTTGGGCCCTGGCGCCTTGTCGCCCCAGAAGTCCTCATTGCGCCGGTGTTTGCGGCGCGGCTCGGGCTTGTAGTTCGCGGCTAGCCACGGCTGTATCCAGTCGCGCACGGCGGCCGGCATCGGCAGACTGTCCACGGTCTCGCCCCCGTCCATCATCCGCGCGGCCTCGTGATAGCTCGCGGTCGTGACCCAGGGGCGCGCGGTCTCGACGCCCTTCCAGTCTTCCAGCCGCCACATCACGAATACGCGCGGGTCGGGCGCGCTCATGTTCAGGTAATAGCCTTCGGCTTCCGACGGATGCAGGTCGAGCGAGAAGCCGCGCCACAGCCATGCGTTTGGCCCAAGCGCGGTGCACGAAATCTCCTGGGCGCCGACATCGGGATCGACGCCGGCCAGTTCCCATTGTTCCGACACCCAACGGTTGACGATGGGCACGCGACGCATCACGACGGAGACGAGGAACAGCGGCTTATCCATGCGGGAATTGTAGCGGAGATTGGCAAGGGGCAAGCGCTATTCAACAGCCTGTTAAGATACATGGCACACGACTTCAATAGCCGCATAGTGATCAAGGTTATTCCACTGTTCGATTCCCGCTCCGGTGCCGCGCTGCCGCGTCCGCCGGCCGCGTACGTCGCGCCCACCGGCACGGTGCTGGATACGCGCGGCAGGTCACTGCGCGACCTGCGCATCTCGGTCACCGACCGTTGCAACTTCCGTTGCGTCTATTGCATGCCCAAGGATGTGTTCGACAGCGACTATCAGTTCCTGCCGCACACGGATCTGCTCACGTTCGAGGAAATCACGCGCGTCGCCCGCATCGCGAAAGACCACGGTGTGGAAAAAATCCGCCTCACCGGAGGCGAGCCGCTGCTGCGCAAGAGCCTCGAGCGCCTGATCGAGATGCTGGCAAAACTGGATCTGGATCTGACGCTGACCACCAACGGCTCGGCGCTGGCGCAAAAGGCGCGGAGCCTCTACGACGCGGGGCTCAATCGCGTTACGGTCAGCCTCGACTCGCTCGACGACGCGACCTTCCGCGCGATGAACGATGTGGATTATCCGGTCCAGAAAGTGCTCGATGCGATTGCCACCGCAGCGGCCGTCGGGTTCAAACCAATCAAGGTCAATGCCGTGGTCAAGCGCGGCGTCAACGATCACGACATCGTCAACATGGCGCGCCACTTCAAGGGCAGCGGCCAGGTCCTGCGCTTTATCGAATTCATGGACGTCGGCGCCTCGAACGGCTGGCGTATGGACGACGTCATTCCCTCAGCGGAAGTCATCGCACGCATACACGCCGAGTTGCCGTTGCAGCCGATCGATCCGAATTATTCGGGTGAAGTGGCGGAGCGGTGGCGG
This sequence comes from Betaproteobacteria bacterium, assembly GCA_003153335.1. Classification (GTDB taxonomy): domain Bacteria; phylum Pseudomonadota; class Gammaproteobacteria; order Burkholderiales; family Casimicrobiaceae; genus PALSA-1005. The sequence continues at coordinate 5,319 of PLYG01000303.1, forward strand.
TATGCCGATGGCAGCGGCGAAATCGGCGTGATTTCGTCGGTCACCCAGGCCTTCTGTTCGACCTGCACGCGGGCGCGGCTGTCGACCGAAGGGAAACTTTATACGTGCCTGTTCGCCACGACTGGCCACGATTTGCGTGGGCTGCTGCGCACCGGTGCGAGGGACGCCGACATCGCCGCCGCGATGGCCGGCATCTGGGCGCAGCGCGCCGACCGTTATTCGGAAGTGCGCACCGCGCAAACCGCCGGGATGAAAAAAATCGAGATGTCGTATATCGGCGGATAGTCGTGCCGCCGCGTTCGCTGTCTTGTCCGTCGCGTTCCGCCAGCCCCCATCCAGGTCAGCCATGCACCTCCCCGCCCTGCTCGAATTTCTCGAAGGCATGTCGCAGAACAACAACCGGCCCTGGTTCGTTTTGCACAAGCCCGCCTATGACATCCTGCGCGAGGAGTTCCTGGCGCTGGTCACCGGGCTGATCGAAGACATCCGGGCGTTCGACAAGGATCTCGGACCCATCGACCCCAAGAAGGCGGCGCTCAGGATTTATCGCAACCTGCGCTTTTCGCGCGACAAGACGCCGTTCAAGACCAATTTCGCCGCCGCCATCGGCGACCGCGCGCAACGCGGATTTCGGCCCGCGTATTATTTTCACATCGACGCTCAGGGCATCCTGCTCGCGGGCGGCGGCATCTACCAGCCGGACAAGACGGTACTGACCAACATCCGCCGGTACATCGCCACGCACCCGGAGCGACTGACCAAGGTACTGAAGAGCGCCCGCTTCAAGAAGACCTACGGCGGCCTCGCCGAGGAAGAGTCGCTGGTCAACCCGCCCAAGGGCTTCACCACCGACACACCGCACATCGACGCGATCAGGATGAAGCACTTTTTCGGGATCGTCGAAATCGACGTGAAAAAGCATTGCCCCAAAGACCTGCGCGCAGAGGTCGCGCGGTTGTTCCACGATGTGCATCCGCTGGTTGCCTTCCTGCGCGAAGCCAGCCGCGCGGAGAATCCGGGATAATGTCCGGGATGAACGCTCCGCGCAAACCCCAGGTGCCGCATCGGCCTTTATTGACCCAAGCCGCGCGCCCCGCCACGTTCAACGTCCAGCCGATCAACGAAAACGGCGAAACGGAGGAAACACCCATCGCCGGCGAACATGCATTGACGTTGTTCGTCGACAAGGAAGAAATACTGACCCTGATGACGCTCGGGGCCGCACCCGAAGCGCTGGCGCTCGGCTATCTGCGCAACCAGCGGCTGATCGATTCCATCGACGAGGTATTGGCGGTGCAAGTCGACTGGGAGGTCGACGCGGTTGTCGTCAAGACCCGGCAGGGGATTCGCGACCTCGCCGCCAAAACAAGCAAACGCACCAAGACCAGCGGCTGCGGCCAGGGCACGGTGTTCGGCGACCTGATGGCGGACATCGAGAACGTGCGGCTGCCGGGCGATGTGCGGCTGGCGCAAGCGACGCTCTACGACCTGCTCAACAAGGTGCGCCTGCATGAGACGATCTACAAGCAGGCGGGCGCCGTGCACGGCTGCGCGCTCGCGACCAACAACCCGGATGGAGGCGAATCGCCGAGCGAGATCCTGTATTTCGTCGAGGACGTCGGCCGGCACAACGCCNNCGGCTCACCTCCGAAATGGTGATCAAGGCCGCGCAGATGGGGATTCCGTTCCTGGTGTCGCGCTCGGGCCTCACCCAAATGGGCTACGACATCGCGCGCAAGGTGGGCATTACCATGATCGGCCGCGCGGCGAACAAGCACTATCTGCTGTTCACCGGCGCCGAGCGTTTCGACCGTGAGTGACGCACCGTCGATAGTGCCGGCAGTCATCGAACATGCATGACGCGGTGACCGGGATCGTGCTCGCCGGCGGCCTCGGCCGACGGATGGGCGGCGTCGACAAGGGGCTGCAATTGCTGCGCGGCCAGACCATGGTGGCGCACGTACTGGCGCGCCTGGCGCCGCAGGTCAACGCGTTGATCATCAATGCCAACCAGAATGCCGATGCGTATGCCGCGCTGGGAGCGCCGTATGAGGCGCGGGTCGTCCCCGATCTCATCGGCGGCTACGCCGGACCGCTCGCGGGATTGCAGGCGGGCCTCGCCGCCGCGCGAACGCCGCTGGTAATGACCGTGCCCTGCGATTCGCCGTTCCTGCCGCTCGACCTGGTCAATCGTTTGCGCGTCGCGTTGAATGCCCATCTCGCGCAAGTCGCGGTCGCCAGGACCGGCGACCAGCCACATCCGGTATTCGCCCTGGTGCGCGCCGATGTTCGCGACAATCTCGAAGCATTCCTCGCCGGCGGCGGGCGCAAGATCGATGCGTGGTATGCGGCGCTGGCCGTCGTCGAAGTCCCGTTCGACGACGAGGCCGAAGCGTTCGAGAACATCAACACCCGGGAAGAGTTGCGCGAATTCGAGGGTCGCAAACAATTGGGGTCAGACCACGATTAATCTTTGCCCGAGGCAAAAAAATGTGGTCTGTCCCCGATTAGGGGCCCGAGGCGAAAAACGTGGTCTGACCCGAATGGCACTTACTTAAGCTTTTTGGGATGACCATGGCGTAGTACTTTGGCACGGGCAAGAGGTCGCGCGTGGGTGAGCAACGGATAGGTTTTAGGTCGGCGTTTGAGTGCCCTTGGCTCGATGCGACCACTGCGGTTGCCAACCTCCTGCTGGCCAATCAAGAGCAAATAGTCGTTGAGCTTGTCGTCGTGCTCGCCGTCGCTGCCGCAACTGCGCCAAGCGCTCCACATTTGCACGGTGTGCTTAAAGCTGAGCGTGCGCGGCGCGCGGTTCACCAGCAGCGCCGCCTCGGTCATCAGCAAGCGGAGCAAGTTATAGGCGAGCAGGTACGCCCAGATTTCTTTGACCGCCATGTCCGGCGTCTTGCAACTGAGCCGGTCCATGCCCAAGGTAGTCTTGATGTTGCGCAAATCCAACTCGATGTTCCAGCGCTGCTCGTAGAGCGTCTTCAAGTCTGCTTTCGCGGTCTGCTTCGGGCACAGTAAGGTGGTCACCAGGAGCTTGCCCCCTGCCCTGAGTTCGCGCACCCGGAGCGTGGCTGGTGCCTGCGCATACTGTTCCGCGGTCATCCAGTCCGGCTTCTTCTTGGGCTTCTGCAGTTCGAGCACATGATCGCGCGCACCCAAACGCTGACCACGGCGAAAGTCGCTACTACGGGAGCGCGCTCCCTGTTGCGCAAACAAGCCATCGCAGCCGCGGGCGCGTAAGGCACAGAGTAGGAAATAGGTCCCGTAGAAGGCGTCCGCGAGCAAAATGTCATTCGCCTGCAAGGTATCGAAGATCGCGCGCAACAGCGTCTGTTCGTCACTGCCTTTGCCGCGACAGGGGCTGGTGGCGGCATTGAGTACCGCCCCACTGGCCAGACACACGATGCCCACCATCCGACATTGCGGAAAGCCCAGGCCAGGGCGCTGGCTGCCCGGCTGCGGATACGCCGCCTGGTTCGCCGGGGTGTCGGGCAACGATACGATGGTGCCATCGACCAACCGCACTGGCCGGCCCCGCCAGTGCCACGCCACCGGCGCGCGCTGCGTGATCACCTGCCCGACATAACCGCTCAGCTTGGTCAGCATCGTCGTGGGCAGGCGCGCCCGCGCCCGGCAGTAGGCGCCCGTACGCGTACTGCATAAGGGTAAGTTGGCCAGCAGCCGTTGCGTGGCTACCGCGTCGACAATCATTCGACAGGAGCGATCCGTACTCAACACCTGCGCCAAAAACATGGATGTTGTCTCGGTCGGCGGAAACCGTCGCTCCCGATGTGCGGGCAATAACGCTTCGACTTGCTCCAACAATGCCGGACCAGTCAGCAGATTGAAAAAGGAGAAGACATTGCTCTGCCCAATGCGGCGGCGGATCGATTGCTGATGCGCAATACTCGCTTGTCGATTAACATTCATCTTGGCTGGCTCCCTCGGGCTGTGGTGTTGGTGTCGTAACTTCCACCTTAGCACCGTTCGAGCCGGCTCTTTCACTCTCTTATCAATTACTTAACGCTTAAGTAAGTGCCATTC
>PLYG01000487.1 GCA_003153335.1 Betaproteobacteria bacterium
GGCGTGCGCGGCGAGGGCGGATACCTGCTCAACTGCAACGGCGAGCGCTTCATGGAACGCTATGCGCCGACACTGAAGGACTTGGCACCGCGCGACTTCGTCTCGCGGTCGATGGACCAGGAAATCAAGGAAGGTCGTGGCTGCGGGCCGGACAAGGACTATGTGCTCCTCAAGCTCGATCACCTGGGCCCCGAGGTCATTCACAAGCGCTTGCCGTCGATCCAGGAAATCGCGCTCAAGTTCGCCAATGTCGATTGCACCAAGGAGCCGATTCCGGTGGTGCCGACACTTCATTATCAGATGGGCGGCATCCCCACCACCTACCATGGCCAGGTCGTCGCGCCCCGGAACGGTAATCCGGAAGCCGTGGTCAACGGCTTTTATGCGATCGGCGAGTGTGCCTGCGTGTCGGTGCACGGCGCGAACCGGCTGGGCACGAATTCGCTGCTGGACCTGCTGGTGTTCGGCCGGGCGGCCGGCAACCACATTGTCGAGTTCCACCAGCGGAACAAGGAACACAAGCCGTTGCCTCGCGATGCGGCGGACCTGGCGCAGTCGCGACTGGCGCGGCTCGATGGCGCGGCGGCCGCGAACGGCGCGGGCGAACGCACGCAGGATGTGGCCGACGCGTTGCGCAAGACCATGCAGGCCCATTGCGGCGTGTTCCGCAACCACGAGTTGTTGACCAGCGGCGTATCCAGGGTCATGGAGATTGCGGAACGCGTGAAGCGCATCGCGATCGGCGACCAGAGCAAGGTGTTCAACACGGCGAGAGTCGAGGCGCTGGAAGTGGAAAACCTGATCGAGGTGGCAAAGGCCACCATCGTCTCGGCGCGGGCGCGTCAGGAGTCGCGGGGGGCGCACGCGCGCTCCGACTTCGAGCATCGCGACGACACCAACTGGCTCCGGCACACGTTGTACTACAGCGACGGCAACCGGCTGTCGTACAAACCGGTGCGCATGAAACCCCTGACGGTGGAGTCTTTTCCGCCCAAGGCCAGGACTTTTTAGGACGCGACCTGCCGCAAGTCGACGCAAGACGGAAACAAGCCGCTGGAGACAAGATGAAGCTCAGGATCTACCGCTACGACCCCGATCGTGATGCCGCGCCGCGAATGCAGGACTACGATGTGGCGCTGGGGCCCGCGGACAAAATGCTGCTGGACGCGCTGATGCGCGTCAAGCAAGCCGACGACTCGGTGTCGTTTCGCCGTTCATGCCGCGAAGGGGTTTGCGGGTCCGACGCGATGAACATCAACGGCAAGAACGGACTTGCGTGCATCACCAATCTGAAGGACATCAAAGAACCGGTGGAATTGCGCCCGCTGCCCGGACTGCCCGTGGTGCGCGATCTGATCGTGGACATGAGCCATTTTTTCAAGCAGTACCACTCGATCAAACCCTACCTGGTGAACGAAACAGCGCCGCCGGAAAAAGAAAGACTGCAGTCGCCCGAAGACCGCGAGGAACTCGATGGCTTGTACGAGTGCATTCTTTGCGCCTGCTGCTCGACCGCTTGCCCGTCGTTCTGGTGGAATCCGGACAAATTCGTCGGTCCGGCGGGGCTGCTGGCAGCGTATCGCTTCATTGCCGACACCCGCGACCAGGCGCTCAATGAGCGGCTGGACAATCTTGAGGACCCTTATCGGCTATTCCGCTGTCATACAATCATGAACTGCGTCGATGTGTGCCCCAAGGGCCTGAATCCTTCCAAAGCTATCAGCAAGATCAAGGAAATCATGGTCAGGCGGACGGTTTAGGAATTGCTTGAAAAACGCCGGAAAGATGACCAGATGGCGGTGGGTGAATCGTCGCTGCTGAATCGGGGCTGCCGGCCCGCGAGCTGGAAATGATCGACGAGCGGAGCTGGGCGCGGTTGCGCTGGCGCTGCCGGCGAGGGATGCTCGAGAACGACATTATCCTGACGCGTTATCTGGATGCGGTCGCAGGCGAGATCGGCGAACAGGATTTGAAGGCCCTGGACCGGTTGCTGGATATGAACGACAACGAATTATGGGATATCTTGTCCGGACGCAAAGAGTCCGACGACGAAAAGCTGCAAAGTCTAGTGGGGCAACTGCGCGGTGTGTAGGCGCGCAGACCCACATGTCCATCAACCTTTCAGTGCACAAAGCGGAGAATCGATATGAATACCCCCAGCAAGACCAAGACCGCAACCCTGAGCTTTAGCGACGGCTCGCCTTCCATCGATTTTCCGATCATGTCCGGTACCGTCGGGCCGGACGTGATCGACATCAAAACGCTGTACGGCAAGTCGGGCAAGTTCACCTATGACCCGGGCTTCCTGTCCACCGCGTCGTGCAATTCGACCATCACCTACATCGATGGCGACAAGGGCGAATTGCTGTACCGCGGCTATCCGATCGAGCAGCTCGCGGCGCACTGCGATTTCATCGAGACCTGTCACCTGCTGCTCAATGGCAGCCTGCCCAATGTGGCGGAAAAAACGGCTTTCAACGACCTGGTGATGCACCACACGATGGTGCACGAGCAAATGCAGTTCTTTCTGCGCGGGTTCCGGCGCGACGCGCATCCGATGGCGGTGCTGACCGGGATGGTCGGCGCGATGTCGGCGTTTTATCACGATTCGCTGGACATCAACGACCGGCCTTCGCGTGAGGTGTCCGCGATCCGGCTGATCGCCAAGATGCCGACGCTGGTGGCGATGACGTACAAGTACAACCAGGGCCAGCCATTCATTTATCCGCGCAACGACCTGTCGTACACCGCGAACTTCATGCGCATGATGTTTGCCACGCCGTGCGAAGATTACAAAGTCAATGACGTGCTGGTGCGGGCACTGGACCGCATTTTCATCCTGCACGCGGATCACGAGCAGANNGCGGCGCCAACGAAGCCGCGCTCAATATGCTGGGCCAGATCGGCGACGTGTCGAAGGTCGGCGAGTTCATCGCCAAGGTCAAGGACAAGCACTCCGGCGTCAAGTTGATGGGCTTCGGTCATCGTGTGTACAAAAACTACGATCCGCGCG
>PLYG01000160.1 GCA_003153335.1 Betaproteobacteria bacterium
TCCCCCAGAACGGCAACGAAGCCATCTGGAGCGCGCTTACCCGTTATCGTGGCGACACGTACTCACTTAGCTGGAGCCAAGCCGCGGTCGCGCGTAATGGTGAATTTACCCCGGTGCGCTTCGAATACGAGTTCGACTTTCAGTACGGCGCCCTCAACAAGAAGCCGGCCGAGCGCGTGGACAATCTGATCCTGTTCTTTTTGCAGACCATCACCGCACCGGCGCGTTTGGCCGGCCAAGTGCTTCTGGTCCATGAAACCCTTGATCAGGTTCGCCAGCCGCGCTCTGCCTGGACCTACAACCCGGGTCAACGCCGGGTACGCCTGGCGCCGAACGTCGGCTACGACAATCCCGGCACCGCCGCCGACGGGTTGCGCACCAATGACGATTTCGGCATGTTCTCCGGCGCGACCGATCGCTATGACTGGAAACTGGTCGGCAAAAAGGAAATCTATATTCCGTACAACTCGTACAAGATCACCGGCAACACGGTGAAAATGGCCGACGTGTTGAAACCCAATCATGTCAACCAGGACCTCGCGCGCTACGAGCTCCATCGCGTATGGGTCGTCGACGCGACGCTCAAGGCCGGCACCAGCCACATTTATTCCCGCCGCACGTTCTACCTCGACGAAGACAGCTGGACGCCGGTGCTGACCGACAAGTACGACGGCCGCGGCGAACTCTGGCGCGTGGGTGAAATGCACTCCATCAACATGTACGACATCCCGATGCAGTACGGGACGCTGGAAGTGCATTACGACCTGCAGGCCGGCCGCTACCTCGCGATGGGTCTGCGCAACAATGAGCCGACGTTCTACGAAGCGATCAAGCGCACGCCCAGCGACTATACGCCGCAGAACTTGCGCGCGTTGGGTACGCACTGAGGATTAGCCCTGATGCAGAGCCGCGACAGCGGGCTGAAGTCCGCTGTCGCATTTTGCGCAAAATTCCGGTGAGTCGCGATTGCGAAGGTGTGGGACGCCCGCTTACTTCCGCAAACCAGTTCGGCCACGGCGGGATCAGCGCATGGTTGGCGATCGCAGTTTTTGCACTGAGTCAAGTCGCGACGCAGGTACAAGCACAGGGCGCGACGGGCGGTTCCGGATCCCGCGTTGAGCGTCAAGTCTCGCCACGCACGCTGTCGCGCCTGCTGTTGATTGCCGCGACCAGCGCAGGCAAACGCCTGGTCGCAGTGGGAGAGCAAGGCTACGTCGTGTATTCCGACGATCAGGGCAAGACGTGGCTGCGTGGTTCGACGCCGCGCCGCGCGATGCTCACCGCGGTTGCGTTCGTCGACGAAAAGACCGGCTGGGTAGTGGGCCACGATGGGCAGATTCTCGCCAGCCAGGATGGGGGCGCGACATGGACCGAGCAACGGTACAAGCCGGACGACAAGCAGCCGCTCTTTGCCGTGCACTTCAGCGACAGGGAACATGGAGTAGTACTCGGCGCGTATGGACTCTTTCTGGAGACCGCGGATGGTGGCAAGACCTGGACGCCGCGAACCATCCTGCAGGAGGATAAGCATCTCTATGCCGTGGCCAGCGATGCCTCCGGCCGCATGGCGATCGCGGCGGAAGCCGGCACCTTGCTGGTGTCGGCCGATCAGGGCCGGACCTGGGAGCCCGCGGCATCGCCCTACAAGGGTTCATTCTTCGGTCTCGTGACAACGGCTGACGGCGCCTTGCTGGCGTACGGATTGCGCGGCAATATTTTCAAGTCTGGCGATTTCGGGAAGACTTGGACGCCCTCCGCATCCGAAGGCACGGCGACGCTGCAAGGGGGCGCGCGTCTCGCCAGCGGCGAAATCGTCCTGGTGGGCAGCGCGGGCGCGGTGCTCAGCAGCCGCGACAACGGCGCGAGCTTTCAGCGCGTCCCTGGACAACGAGCGATGACCTACTCGGCGGTGCTGCCGACGGCCACCGGCGCGTTGCTGTTCGGCGAAGCGGGTGTCGTGCCCTATGCGCCGGCAGCTGTAGCCGCTGCGCCGCCGCCGGACGCGGCAAACAAGACCCCGGCCAAAGGCGCGCCATGAGCATCCAGCGCATCGTCGAGCGCCTGTCGGGCTGGCTGTTTGGCCATCGCCGGATCATGCTGGTCGTGTTCGCGGCGATCACCGTTGCGCTAGCCATCAGTGCGACACAACTGCGCGTGGATGCGGGATTCAAGAAGATGATCCCGCTCACGCACCCCTACATGAAGACTTTCATCGACTACGAAAGCACCTTTGGCGGCGCCAATCGCGTCGTCGTGGCGTTGATGCGCCGTGACGGCAACATTTTCGATGCCGCGTACATGAAGGCGCTCAAGGCCGCAACCGACGATGTGTTCTTTGTCCCCGGCGTCGACCGCGCGACCGTGCAGTCGCTGTTCACGCCGAACACGCGCTTTATCGAAGTGGTCGAAGAGGGTTTTGCCGGCGGCAACGTGATCCCGGCGACGTTCCAGGGCACTGCGGCGGATCTTGCCACGGTCGCGGTCAACGTGCAGAAGGCCGGATTGGTCGGCCGCCTGGTCAGCAACGATCTGAAAGGCGCGCTCATTCGCGCCGACTTGCTGGATATCGACCCCCAAACCGGCAAGCGGCTTGCCTATGCGTCGGTGGCGCAAAAGCTCGAAGCCATCCGCGACAAATACCAGAAGCCCGGCACCGATGTCGCCATCATCGGCTTTGCCAAGGCGGTGGGCGACATCACCGACGGCGCGCGCGGGGTGCTGCTGTTCTTCCTGATCGCCTTTGTCATCACCGCGCTTTTGCTGCGATGGTATTCACGTTCAACCGTGCTCACGGCGGTCGCCTTGACGTGCGCGATGTTGCCGGTCTTGTGGCTGCTGGGCGCGCTGCCGCTGGTCGGCTTTGGCATCGATCCGCTTTCGGTGCTGGTCCCGTTCCTGATTTTCTCGATCGGCTGCTCGCACGCGGTGCAGATGACCAATACCTGGCGGCTTGAAGTGCAGGCGGGCGCCGGAGCGCTGGACGCCGCCAGGAGTTCGTTCTCCAAGCTGTTCGTTCCCGGGTCGCTGGCGCTGCTCACCAATGCGCTGGGTTTCCTGGCGATCATGTTCATCAAGATCGACATCGTCCGCGAGCTGGGCTTGACCGCGACGCTGGGGGTCAGCCTGATGATCATTACCAACAAATTGGTGCTGCCGATACTGCTGTCCTATCTACCGAGGGCCAGTATCGCCGCCGCAGGGTCCGGAGAGGCGGGTGCCGGCGTGGAGGGCGCGCACCGGATCTGGCACACCCTTTCCCACTGCGCCGATCGACGCGTGGGGGTATGGATCATTCTGGCCGGCGTCGTGCTGGCCGGGTTCGGCGCCTGGAAGGCCAGGGACCTGACCGTGGGCGATCTCGGCCAGGGCGTGCCGGAACTGCGCGACGATTCGCGCTACAACCGCGACAGCGCCACCATCACCAGAAATTTCGCCATCGGCGTCGATGTGCTCGCGATCGTCGCGCAGAGTCATGACGTGCAGGGCGCGTGCACGCAGTTCGAAGTCGTCGACGCGATCGATGAATTCGAATGGGCGATGAAAAATGTCGAGGGCGTGCATTCCACCATCTCCCTGCCCGGGCTCGCCAAAGTCGTCAATGCCGGCTGGAACGAGGGCGCAGTCAAATGGCGCGTGCTGGCGCGCGCGCCGGAGGTGCTCGCGCAATCGGTGACCCCGATCGATACCAGCACGGGGCTGCTCAACTCCGATTGTTCGGCCATGCAAATACTGCTGTTCATGAACGACCATCAGGGCGCAACCCTGGCGCGCGTGGTGCAGGCGGTCAAAGACTACAACAGCGAATTTGCCAAGCGGCCGCTCGCCAGGCAGCTCGAATTCAAGCTGGCCAGCGGCAATGCGGGCGTGATGGCTGCGACCAACGAAGCGGTCGCCGCCGCGAAAATCGAGGAACTTGCGGCGCTGTTCACCGCGCTGGTGCTGATGTGCCTGCTGACCTTCCGTTCGGTGGCCGCCACGCTATGCATCATCCTGCCGCTGGCGCTGGTCTCGCTGCTCAACAACGCGCTGATGGCCATGCTGGGCATCGGGCTCAAGGTCTCCACGTTGCCGGTCATTGCGCTGGGCGTCGGCGTCGGCGTGGATTACGGCATCTACCTGTACGACCGCATCGAAGTGCATTTGCACGAGGGCCTGCCGTTGCGTGACGCGTACTACCGGGCGCTGGTCGAGCGGGGCGCCGCGGCGGCATTCACGGCCGTCACCATGTCCATCGGTGTGGGCAGCTGGGTCTTTTCCGCACTCAAGTTTCAGGCGGACATGGGTTTGCTGCTGTCGTTCATGTTCTTTGTCAACATGCTGGGCGCGGTATTCCTGCTGCCCGCATTGCTGGCATTTTTCGTCGGCAAGAGCAAGCGCGAAAACGAAGTTACGGGTTAACGGGACGGCCATTCGTCCCAGGCGATCCGTCCGACCACGTCGTGCCCTCCACCCGGTAACGGCCGGATGATCGCGGCTTCGCCTTCACGCAAATAGGCGGTGCCAGAATGCAGCGCGTGGTATGGATTGCCGTGACTGACAATGACGTCGTTGGCCCCCTTCTTCGGCGCACTCTCCAGCAACCGCGACAAGGGCTGGTAGCGCACCGGATCACCCGCTGTTGCGGGGCCGCCGCGCACCTCCAGCGCGCGTTCAAAACGGCCGAAAGCCAGCTGCGCCACTTCTCGCGTCCGACAGAAGGGGCTGGCCAGCACGCGCCCGAGCGGTATTGACAACTTGCGCCACGCGTCGCCGATTTTCTTCGCCTGCTCGCGCCCTTCGACAGTCAGGTTGCGCTGATTGGCACAATCGTCGAAGTCGCGCATTCTTTCATCCTTCTGCGAAAAGTCGGTCGCAGTGTGCCGAAAGTAGACTATATAGCCGCCGGACTTGAGTGCCGCGACTATCGCGGCGGGGCTCGGAGGCGCTGGTCCTGCCGGCAAGGGTGCCGGCGCTTGCGCGAATGCGATGCCGGCTGCGAGTGCGATCACTCCGGCGAATTTTCGTGGCAGTCGTCGCAGTCGCCCGGTCAGCTCAAGTAGAATCCCGAACGCACGAGAGTGCAGCAGCATTGCCATGCGAACCTCCGTCAACCGTTACACTTCAATTGCTAGTCTAATGCGAATCCAGAGAGGCATCGCAATCCGCGAGACCCAGTACACTATCGACCATGACGACATCCAACACCCCTCTGCCCCAACCGCCCTCCCCCGCCCCCGACTGCGACGTACTGGTCGTGGGTGGTGGGCCCGCCGGCTCGACTATCTCCGCCCTGCTCGCCGAAAAAGGCTGGAAAGTCACGCTGCTGGAAAAGGAACATCACCCGCGCTTCCACATCGGCGAGTCGCTGTTGCCACTGAACCTGCCCATCCTGCAGCGCCTGGGCGTCCTCGATCGGGTCGCCGCAATCGGCATAAAAAAGCCCGGTGCGGACTTCAGTTCAAACATGGAGGTGTCGGGCCACCACCGGTTCGACTTCTCCTTTGCGCTGGACAAGAACCACCCCTACGCGTACGAAGTGCGGCGCTCGGAGTTCGACAACCTGCTGTTGCGCAACAGCGCCGCCAAGGGCACCCAGGTCCTGGAAGGCATACGGGTGATGAGCATGGAATTTCCCAGGGATGGCTTTCCCGCAGCACATTCAGTCGATGAACATGGCAATGCGCGGAGCCGGACCTGCCGCTTCTTTGTCGACGCTTCCGGCCGCGACACGCTGCTGGCCAGGCAATTCGATCTGAAGCAAAAAAACAAGCATCACGCCAGTGCCGCGATTTTCGGACATTTCCTGAACGTCGAGCGGCGCGAGGGCGNNCTGGTTCGAGCATGGCTGGTTCTGGATGATTCCGCTCAAGGACGGCAGCATGAGTGTGGGCGCGGTGTGTCGCCCGGAGTATTTGAAGCAGCGCAAGAACAGTCCCGCGGAATACCTGCTGCAGACCATTGCAATCGGTCATCCGGAGATGCGCCAACGGATGCACAACGCGCAACTGGTCAACAACGAAGCCCGCGCCACGGGCAATTACTCCTACACGTCCAGCCGGATGCACGGCGACCGCTACATCATGGTCGGCGACGCGTACGCCTTTGTGGACCCGGTGTTTTCC
>PLYG01000167.1 GCA_003153335.1 Betaproteobacteria bacterium
TGCCCGATCCGGTCGGGCCACAGATCACCCGCAGCCTCAGGTTGTTGGGCAGGTTTTCCAGTCTGTTGCGTACGTCATGGCGATAACTCTTGTAGCCGCCTTCCAGCTTATGTGCCGCCCAACCCACTTGGCTAAGGATAATGCTCATCGCACCGCTGCGCTGCCCGCCGCGCCAGCAGTAGATCAACGGTCGCCAGTATTTAGGATGGTCGCTGAAACTCGTTTGCAGGTGCTCAGCGATGTTCTTTGCCGCCAACGCTGCACCCACTTTACGCGCCTCGAAAGGGGATACCTGCATGTACAGTGTACCAACGCCAATACGCTCTTCATCCGACAGGACAGGGCAATTGATTGCTCCAGGGATGTGGTCTTCGGCAAACTCTGCCGGGGTGCGCACGTCGATAATTTCGTCAAATTCGTCGAGCTGTGATAGGTTTGCGGTTCTGAACAACATTATTGAGCGAGGAAAGTTTCGTGTCCGAAGTGAAATTAACCCAATTGTCGCACGGTGGCGGCTGCGGCTGCAAAATCGCACCTGCTTTGCTGAAAGAAATTCTCGGCGAGGCAAAAGAAAAAATGCTGTTCGCTAACCTGCTAGTTGGCACGGAGACCAGCGATGACGCAGCGGTATATCGCCTTAATGATCAGCAAGCGCTCATCGCGACCACCGATTTTTTCATGCCCATCGTCGATGATCCGTTCGACTTTGGCGCGATTGCCGCGACCAATGCAATTTCCGATGTCTATGCGATGGGCGGCGTTCCGTTGTTCGCGCTGGCGCTGGTCGGCATGCCGGTCAACCAGTTGCCGCTGCCCGTGATTCGCAAGATTCTCGAAGGCGGCGAATCGGTCTGCACTCGCGCCGGCATTCCGATCGCCGGCGGCCACACCATCGATTCGGTCGAGCCGATCTACGGCCTGGTGGCGATCGGTCTGGTCAATCCGAAAAAAGTAAAACGCAACGCCGGCGCGCGGCCCGGCGACAAGCTGGTGCTGGGTAAGCCGCTGGGCGTGGGAATCTACAGCGCGGCGCTGAAAAAGGAAAAGCTGGCGCCCGGACAGTACGCACTCTTTATCGCCAACACGACCAAACTCAATACGCCAGGCACGAAACTGGGCGAGCTCGCGTCCGTGCATGCGCTGACCGATGTGACCGGCTTCGGCTTGCTCGGTCATTTGCTGGAAATCTGCAAGGGATCGAAGCTGGGCGCCCACGTCGATTTTGGAGCCTTGCCGTTGCTGCCGGACGTGCTCGCGATGGCGCGCGAGGGCACGTTCACCGGCGCCTCGGGGCGCAACTGGACGGGCTACGGCGGGCAGGTCACGCTGGGCGCGGGACTGGGTGACGCGGAGCAGCGGCTGCTGACCGATCCGCAGACCTCGGGCGGCTTGCTGGTATCGTGCGCCCCCGATGCCGTCGCTGCAGTGCTGAAGATTTTTGAGGACGATGGCTTTGCCGATGCCGCGGTGATCGGGGAAATGACGGAAGGTGCGCCCCAAATCACCGTCGTGTGATTCGCTGCCGGGTGCGCGACGCCGAACAGAGGTTCATTCGCGCGTCGGCTCGCGCTGCAGCAATGCTCCCACGGCCTGCCGCGGCGACAAATTCTCGTAGAGCACCCGGCACACCGCGGCGCTGATCGGCATCTCGATATGCTCGCGCGCTGCAAGCTGGCGCACGGCGCGCGCCGCGTACACGCCTTCCGCAACGTGTCCGAGCTCCTGCTGAATCTGCGGCAGCGATTTGCCGGCGGCCAGCAGCAGTCCGGCCTGCCTGTTGCGCGATAATCCTCCGGTGCAGGTGAGCACCAGATCGCCGAGACCCGACAATCCCATCAGCGTTTCGCGGCGGCCGCCCAGGACTTCGGCCAGCCGGCTCATTTCCGCCAGCCCGCGCGTGATCAGCGCGGCGCGCGCATTATCGCCCAGGCGCAATCCATCGCAAATGCCGGTCGCAATCGCGAGCACATTCTTGACCGCGCCGCCGACCTCGACGCCGGCTACATCATCGCTGGCGTACAGGCGCAGCGTGTCGTCGCGCAGCGTCGCGGCCCACTCCTCGGCAAAGGCGATATCACTGCCGGCGAGCGTGAGCGCGGTGGGCGCGTTGGCCGCGACCTCCTGCGCAAAACTGGGGCCCGACAGCAGGCCCCACCCACCCCGCCGCCGTTCACCCACGCTCTGGTGCGGCAGCCGGGCATCATTGCCTTCAAACACAAAGCCCTTGCACAGCCATAGCAGAGGCACACGTTGGTCGGGCAGTGCCGCGATGGTTTCCTTCAGGCCGGACGCCGGCGTGGCGACAATGACGCAGCGCGCGGCGCGCACCGCCTCATCGAGTTGCGAGGTGACATGAATCGCGTGCGGGAGAACGAAATCGGGAAGATAGCGCGCGTTGCGGCGGGTCGCCCGCAGCGTTTCAGCCTGTGCCGGATCGCGCGCCCAGAGCGCAATACCAAAACGCGGCGCCAGTTTCACCGCCAGCGCCGTGCCCCAGGCGCCAGCGCCGAGTATCGCGATGGGTGCCGTCATGGGCGGAAGTACTACAGGCCCCAGACCTGCGAAATGCCGATAAACCCCGTCTGACCGTCGCGGTGCCGCACCTTGGCCCAACCTGATGCGGGCGGCTCCACCAGTTCCAAAAGAACATTTTGCTCGGCGCGGAACACGGTCTTGGCGCCCGGTTCGCCGGCCGCAAGGACATCGGCCACCGGTGTCTTGACGACGACGATGCGCTTGTCGCCAAGCGCCTTTCTTTCGACCCAGGCAAGCGGCGCGCCAGCCATGTCGCGCACCTTGACCCAGCCCTCGAGGGTAACCACGATTTCAAACGGATAGTCGCGGCCGACGACAAAAATCTTTTGCGCTTTCAGCGACGGCCCGTCGTACAGAATCGTCGCCGCATCGACGGTTGTCCGGTAGTCCAGCGCCGCCGCATCACCCATGGCCATCAACGCGAACAGGGTAAACGCCGGACACCACCGCGCGCGGGCTGCGCGGCGGCTCGCGTCGCGTATTCGCGGCATCTTGCTTACTGCACGGTTTGAATGATCGGCGACTGCGGAGCCTGCGCCGCCTGCATTTGCTGCAGTTGCTGGGCGTACAGCGCCTCGAAATTGATCGGAGCCAGATGCACCGGCGGGTACCCGGCGCGGATAATGGCGCTGGAAATGTTCTCGCGGACGTACGGGAAAAGAATGTTCGGGCAATGCACGCCAAGAATGGGCTGCATGTCCTGCTCCGGAACGTTGCGGATCTGGAAAATGCCGGCCTGCGCAACTTCGACCAGGAATATAGTCTGCTCGCCCACCTTGGCCGTCACCGTCACCGTCAGGACAGACTCGAAAATCCCGTCGCCCACCGGCTCGCCCCGAGTCTGCAGCGACACTTCGATCTGCGGCGAATCCTGCAGGAGGAAAGACTTTGGGGAGTTCGGGTTTTCCAGTGACAAATCCTTGACGTAAATGCGCTCGACGGTGAATACTGGGGCATCGGTTGCTGGCTGGGGCGCGGCGCCCGGGATGGGGATCTGGTCGTTCATGCGTATTCCTGAATAGTGGGCGAAATGTCGATTTTACCCGACCCGCCGGGTTACAGCCACCCTGGCAGTCACGTGACCGCTCAGGCCGCCAGCAACGCGGTGAGCCGGCCCTCGTGTTCGAGGTCATAAAGCTCGTCGCAGCCGCCGACATAGGTCTCGCCGATAAAAATCTGGGGCACCGTGCGCCTGCCGGTCCGATCGACCATTTCGACGCGGCGCGCCGTGTCCAGATCGACGCGGATCTTGTCGATCTCGGTGACGCCTTTTGCGCGCAACAACCGCTCCGCACGCACGCAATACGGGCACACCGCGGTGGAATACATGGTGATGGTAGCCATTGTCAGTTCTTGTCCAGCGGGAGTCCCGCATCCTTCCACGCCTTGTGACCGCCGGCGAGGTTGAAGAGTTTCGTGAATCCTGCGCGGCCGAGTATGGCGCCCGCCGCGCGGCTGCGCTGGCCCTTGGCGCAATAGGTAATGACCGGACGCTCTTTGTACTTGTCCAGTTCGCCCAGCCGGCCCTTCAGTTGGGACAACGGGATATGGAGGGCGCCGGGAAGCTTGCCTTCGGTGAACTCCTTGGTTTCGCGCACATCCAGCGTGATGGCCTTTTCGTTATTGATCAACTGGGTGAGCTGGAGGGTGCCGATGTCCGCCGTTCCGCTGATTCGGCGCTGGACCAGCGGCCACAGCAGCATGGCGCCGGAAAGCACAAAAATCAGGACAAGCTGCCACTGGGCTACAACGAATTGCTGCAATTGCATGGTGTTCCCTGTCGCCGGCGCCGGGCCGGATGTAAAAGCAAAGTAAAATGATAGCCTAATTCGTAATCCCGCCCCCAACTCGGCCTGTTGCCACCGTTCCAATGTCCGCCACCGCCGCCATTATCACCCCTGTTCTGCTGATCATCCTCGATGGCTTCGGCCATCGCGACCCGGCGCCGGACAATGCGATCGAACTCGCCGACACGCCCAACTGGGACCGGTTGTGGGCTGACTTCCCGCGCACTCTGATCGACGCATCCGAACTGCATGTGGGCCTGCCCGCGGGACAGATGGGCAACTCCGAGGTCGGACATCTGAACATAGGCGCCGGCCGCGTCGTCTACCAGGACTACACGCGGATCGAACTCGCCATCCGGACCGGCGACTTTGCGCGCAATCCCGCGCTGGCGGAAGCGATGGCGATGGCGCGCACCCATCGCTCCACGCTGCACGTGCTGGGTTTGTTGTCCCCAGGCGGCGTTCACAGTCACGAAATGCAACTCCAGACCATGGTGGCCGCCGCTGCGGAGGCCGGAGTCCCCGCAGTCGCCGTCCACGCGTTCCTCGATGGTCGCGATACGCCGCCGCAAAGCGCCGAACCCTCGCTCGCGGCGATGGCCGCGCGCTGCGCCGAATTGGCGGCGAAAACCGGCAGCGACTGCCGGATCGCCACCATCGCCGGACGTTACTACGCAATGGACCGCGACCAGCGCTGGGACCGGGTGCAGACCGCCTATGGCTGCATCGTCGCCGGACGATCGCCGCAAAGCGCGCCGGACGTCCAGTCGGCGCTCAAAGCCGCGTACGCGCGGGGCGAAACGGACGAGTTCGTCAAACCAACGGTGATCGGTGCGGGTGCGCAGGTGATGGACGGCGACGTCGTGGTATTCATGAACTTTCGCGCCGATCGGGCACGCGAGTTGACGCAGACGCTGATAGACCCCGATTTCAAAGGTTTTGCGCGCGAGGGCATGCCGCGGCTGTCGCGCTTCGTCACCCTGACGCACTACAGCGACGAGATTTCTGCGAATCCACTCGTGCGCGTCGCGTTCGAACCGCAGGCCATACACAACAGTTTCGGCGAAGTGGTGGCCGTTGCGGGCCTGAAGCAGTTGCGCATCGCCGAGACCGAGAAATACGCGCATGTCACCTTTTTCTTCAATGGCGGGCGCGAGACTGAATTCCCCGGCGAAAGCCGTATTCTGGTGCCGTCGCCGAAAGTCGCGACCTATGATCTGAAACCGGAAATGTCCGCCGAGGAAGTCACCGACAGACTGATCGATGCCATCGATCACGGACGCTTCGACGTGATCGTCGTGAATTATGCCAATACCGACATGGTCGGTCATAGCGGCGACATCAAAGCGACGATCAAGGCGGTCGAAACGGTCGATCATTGTCTTGGCCGGCTGGCCGATTCGGTGACGCACGCCGGCGGCACACTGCTGATCACGGCGGATCATGGCAATGCCGAGATGATGCGCGATCCCGTGACCCATGAACCCCATACCGCGCATACGACCAATCCCGTTCCGCTGGTTTTGGTCTCGCCGCCCGCCGGCATCACCGGCCTGAGCAAGGGCAGGCTGGCCGATGTGGCGCCGACCTTGTTAGCCCTGCTAGGTCTGAGCCAGCCGAGCGCGATGACCGGTCGTCCCCTGTTGCTGCGCGCCGCCGAGCGTGTCTCGGCCTGACCGATTCCTTTCCGCGCTAGCCTGCCTGATTGCGGCGGGCGTTTTGCTTTCGGCGCTTTCGGTCGCAACGCGCGCGGCGGATTCACCGGCCGACCAGCTTCAATCCGTCGAAAAGGCAGCCGAGGAAAGCCGCCAGCAGAAAGAAAAAGCGGCGAAGGAAGCGGATGCGCTGGCAACTGATATTGCCACGCTGCGCCGCGACTCGGTCGCCGCGGCCGAAACGGCGCAGAATCACGAAGCGGCGCTGACGGCGCTGGAAGATCAGATCAAAGCGCTGAACCAGGACGAAAAGCGCAAGACCGATGAATTGCATCGCCGCCAGGCGGCGCGCATGGGATTGCTGATGGCCTTGACCCGTCTCGCGCGCAATCCGCCGGAAGCGCTGGCACTCGCCTCGCCAAACCCGATCGATGCAGAGCGCAGCGCCATGCTTTTGGGCGCCGCCGTGCCGCCGCTCGACCGCGAAGCGCATGCGCTCAACGCCGAGCTCGACCAGCTCGCGGGCCTGCGTAAAGCCATCGCCGATGCCGAAGGGCGTCACCGCACCGAGCGTCAGGCGCTGACGAATGAGCAAGAGCGACTCGCGGGGCTGATCGCGCGCAAAAGCACCTTGCAGCAACGCGCCGCGCAAAATGCGGATGAAAATGCCCGCAAGCTCACGAAACTCGTCGCCGAAGCTTCCAATCTCAAAGAATTGATCGAGCGCCTGGAAGCCGAACGTCGCCGCGCCGAAGCGGAAGCAGCAGCCGCGGCCAAGCTCGCGGCGGCCAAAGCGGCGGCCGACAGGCTCGCGGCGGAAAAAGCCGCCGCCGCCAAAGCGGAACAGATGGCGCGGCTCGATCAGCCGCCGCCAGCCCCTCCAACCGAGGTGGTGGCACCCCTTCCGGTTCGTCCCGAACCCGGCAAACCCGGCAATATCAGGCCTTTCGCGCAAGCGAAGGGCGCCATGCTTTATCCGACCAGCGGGCGCCTGCTCCGTCACTTCGGCGACG
Source organism: Betaproteobacteria bacterium (assembly GCA_003153335.1). GTDB lineage: Bacteria > Pseudomonadota > Gammaproteobacteria > Burkholderiales > Casimicrobiaceae > PALSA-1005. The sequence continues at coordinate 6,991 of PLYG01000167.1, forward strand.
ATGACGAAGCCGGCGCCATCAGCAAGGGGCTGACCTTCGAAACCCGGACCGGCGCGCAGGTGGTGGCCCCGTTCGATGGCCGAGTCCTGTTCGCCGGTCCATTCAAGGGCTACGGGCAAATCTTGATCATCGAACATGGCGACGGATATCATTCGCTTCTGGCGGGACTCGATCAGGTCGAGGGGACCGCCGGACAATGGCTGGTGGCTGGCGAGCCGGTCGGCACCATGCCGGGAGACGGAAAGCCCCGTCTCTATCTTGAGCTGCGCCATGATGGCCAGCCGATTAACCCGTTGCCGTGGCTGGCGACCCCGAGTGAAAAGGTCAGTGGATGATGCGTTTCGGTCCCTCAATGGCGATGACCGCCGCGATTGCCTGGCTCGTCCTGGCACCGATCAGCGCCGGTCGCGCCGCGGAGCCGCCAAAATCCGAGCCCGGCAAATCGGACACCTATCGCGAACTCGACCTGTTTGGCGAAGTGTTCGAACGCGTGCGCTCGGATTATGTCGAGGAGGTCACCGACGAACAGCTCATCGAAGCAGCGATCAACGGCATGCTGAGCGCGCTCGATCCGCATTCGAGCTATATGAATGCCAAGAGCTTCGGCGATATGGAAGTGCAGGTCCGCGGCGAATTCGGCGGCCTCGGCATCGAGGTCAC
>PLYG01000218.1 GCA_003153335.1 Betaproteobacteria bacterium
GCTACATCTCGACCGCGGGCGGCGCGTTTCTGGAGTTCCTCGAAGGCAAGAAACTGCCGGCGGTGGAAATACTCGAAGCGCGCGCGGCCGGCTAGGTTGCTAAAACTGGCAAGGCCACAGGGCTATGGCCCTTATGGCGCTTGAGTCGCGCAAATTAAAAGCTGAGGAATAGTGCGTTGCGCCAGGGTGTTGGGCGCCCTCAGTCGAGCAGGCTTTCGCCTGGCCGGACCCGGGAGAATTTCACCGGCTGGCGGCTGACGCTGAAACCCTCGCCCGTCGCCTGCACCAGGCTGTAGGTGGAAGTCGCAAGGTCGCCCGCGTCGGGGAAATCCTCGCGATAATGCGCGCCGCGCGAATTTTCGCGCAGCAGCGCCGCTTCGCAGATGGCGCGGCTCACGAGGATCAGGTTCTTCAGATTCATCCAGTCGTGCCAGGCGAGGTTGTAGCGCAGATCGCTCGCATCGACGCCAGTCGCATCCAGGCGCGCCTGCAGCCCGGAGAGCGCGCCGCGCGCGCGCGCCAGACCCTTGGCGTCGCGCACGATGCCGACATCGTCCCACATCAATTCGTACAAGGCCTGGCGTACGCCCTCCAGGTCGCCGGCCGGCCTCCCGAGCGGTGCGCGGCAGGCCACCTCGACTGCGGCGATCTCGTCCGCGTCGGGTTCGTGCAGCGCGCCGTGCGCCTTCACCCAGGCCGCCATCTCTTCACCGGCCACGCCGCCGTAAACGGTTGAATTGGCCACGCCGTTGCCGCCGAGGCGGTTGGCGCCGTGCACGCCGCCGGTGTCCTCGCCCGCGGCGAACAGGCCGGAGAGGGCCGTCGAACAATCGGGCCGGAATTCGACCCCGCCCATCATGTAATGCGCGGTTGGCACAACTTCGACCAACCCACCGGCGAGATCGAAGCCGCTGTCAGCGCAGCGGTCGACCATGCCTTTGAACTGTTTGACTACGTTCTCCGGCCCCAGATGCGCCATGCTGATATGGACACCGCCATTGGGCGTAGTGCGGCCCGCGCGCATTTCGGCAAAGATGCCGCGCGAAACGACGTCGCGCGTGGCGCGTTCGAGCCTGTCGTCGTAATTGCCCATGAAGCGCGCGCCCTCGCCATTGAGCAGATAGCCGCCCGAGCCGCGCAGCCCTTCCTCCAGCACGGTGCCGGTCATCCGCGTCTGCGTACCGGCCAGGAGCCCGGTCGGATGAAACTGCACCATCTCCATGTCGCGCAACGAGAGTCCGGCGGCGAGCGCCATCGCCAGCCCGTCGCAGCTCTTCTCGCCCGATGGCGTGTGGTATTTGTACATGGTCGGCCCGCCACCGGTCGCCAACACCACCGCCTTCGCGCGCACCAGCACGAAGCCGCCGGTGCGCATGTCGATCAGCAAGGCGCCGGCGATGCGCTGGCCGTTGGAGGACGGGATCAGCGCGATCGCGCGGTGCTCTTCCAGCCGATGAATGCCGCGCGCCCACACCTGCTCGGAGAGCCGGTTCATGATTTCGATGCCGGTCAGGTCGCCCTTGTGCACCGTGCGATCGAAGGTCTGCCCGGCGAAAGCCTTTTGATGCAGCGTGCCGTCCGGATTGCGGTCAAAAAAGCACCCGAGCTCGTTCTCGAGTTCATGCACCCGCTCGACCGCGCCGTTGACCAGCGTCCATGCCAGTTCCTGGTTGGGCAGCCATTTGCCGCCCTCGATGGTGTCCATGAAATGCCGCTCGATCGAGTCGCCTGCGGCCAGCGCGACGTTGTAGCCGCCCTGGACCATCCGCGTGCAACCGCACTTGCCGAGCAGGCCCTTCACCGCGACCGTAATGTGCAGCCCGGGATTTGCGTCAAACGCATGCAGCGCCGCGAACAACCCGGCGCCGCCGGAGCCGAGGATCAGAACATCGGTCGCAGTTGTTTCGTAGATCATCATTAAAATGGGGACAGACCACGTTTTTCGATCTAAAACGTGGTCTGTCCCCTATTATTCCACGCCCAGACTGGCCAGCACTGCTGCGCGCTGCGCTCGCGCCTCGGCGTCGACTTCGCGGTAGAGATTGCCGCCCACGCTGTCCATGGCGACCAGCAGCGGGCCGAAGCCGCGGACGCGGAATTTCCACAGCGATTCCGGATTCAGATCGTCGAGGTCCACATCCTCGATGCGCTCGATCCACGTGGTTTCCAGCGCCGCGGTACCACCGATGATCGCCAGGTACACGCCGCCGATTTCGGTGAACGCCGCCAGCGAACCCGCACCCAGCCCGCCCTTGCCGATGATCATCCGGACGCCGTACTGGCGCATCAACGGCGCGGTGAAGCGCTCCATCCGCGACGAGGTCGTCGTGCCTATGCACACCGGCGCGTAGCCTACCGGATGCAGAGGCGACGGTTCGACCTTCCGGACATTGGGCGCGGTGTGGATGACCGCGTGGCCATTGAGATCGAAGCGCGTCGTCCGCCCCCGGTCGAACATGTGGATCAGCGTCGCGTCGCGAATGCCGAACAGCGTTCCGTTGAGCGTTACCGTGTCGTTGACCCGCAATGCCCGTGTCTGGGCTTCGGTGATCGGCGTATTCAGATCGTGATGCATGGCGCCTCTTGCTCCCAGCCTTAATCCAACCTTAACCCTGCCCCAACAGCGCATCGCGCAAGCTCGCGCTCCTGGCGCGCTCGCCGAGCCATATTCTGAGCAGTGCGTTATAAAAATCCACCCCGGGAATCGGATTCCCTTTGGCGATGCCGTTGACACGAATAACCGTCCCCTTGTCCGGCATGTAGTCGAGGGAAATTGTGCCGCCGCGCTGAATCGTTCCCTCCGAATCGATGATATTGTCCAGATCGGCCAACCGCGTCTTCATCACCGCCATTTCCGCGGGCTGGCTGCCATCGGCGATCCGGTCGCTCACGTGCTCGTGCACCTGGCGCGCGGTGATTTCCTTGCGCAGCATCACCAGCAGCATCCGCTTGGGCCCCTTGAGCGCAAGGATTTCGTTCATGGTTTTTCCGTGCACCGGCAGATAGAGGCCGATGGCGTAAATCCTGAACAGCAGTATCCGGCGCTCGCCCGCGCCATTCAGCACCAGTTCCGGGCCGTCGGGCGTGAGGCGCACGGAATCCGGAAGCTTCGTGCCGCCGACATCTGCTGCGCCCGCGGTGGAACTCCATAGCAGCACGCCGGCCACTGCAAGCCAGTGCCGCATCACTGTCCAAACGTCACGCCTTGCGGCGTGAACGTCGCCCGCGCGCGGCGCGCCGAATGGCATTGCATGTTCACCGCGACCGGGTTCATCGTGATATGCGTCGCGGCGATTTCCAGGTGGACGGCAAACGCCGTCGCGTCGCCGCCCAGACCTTGCGGTCCGACGCCCAGGTGATTCACCGCCGCCGACAACGCCTCCTCCAGCTTCCTGCCTTCCGCGTCGTCGCAATGCGAGCCCAGCGGCCGGGTCGCCGCGATCTTGGCCAGATGCACGCACAGGTCGGCGCTGCCGCCGACGCCCACGCCGACGATGGTGGGCGGGCAGGTCTTGCCGCCGGCGTCGAGCACGCAGTCGACGACGAAAGTCTTGATCGCGTTCACGCCTTCGGCCGGAATCGCCATGCGCAGCCAGGTATTGTTCTCCGACCCGCTGCCCTTGGGAATCATTTCGATAGCCAGCAGTTCGGCCGCATCGGAAAAGCCGATGTTGATCACCGGCACCCGGATGCCGCACGACGTGTGCTCATTCTTGCGCGTGATCGGATGCACGACCGACGAGCGTAGCGGATACTCCCGAGTCGCCCGCGCGCAACCGCGGACAATCGCGGCTTCGAGGTCGATGCCGTCGACCTCGACCT
>PLYG01000550.1 GCA_003153335.1 Betaproteobacteria bacterium
CGGCGCGCGGCGATGCGGGCAGAATGCGTCGACCAAACCGACGTTCCCATCGGTGTCCCGGAATGCGATCAGATCCTCGCCCAACAGCCGCAGGCGGATCGGCGCGCCGTCCGGTTCCGGGAGCTGCGACGACAACCCGGCCGGAACCCAGTAGCGGCGGAACAGATTCCCCATCGGTGTCCCGGGCGTGACCCGGGTCAGCCGGTCGTTCTCCTCGGGCGTCAGCATCGTCCCTCCACGCGGTCGGTCAGGGCGCGTCTTGCGCCGGGCGAAAGAGCAGCCCTGCAATCTTGCGACTCGGATCGAGGTCGAGCCGCTCCAGCACCGCGAGCCGGCCGAAGGACAGCCGGTACACGAACTGCTCGAGGTTGCCGGTGTAGCCGCGATACAGCAGCGCCATGCCGGACGGCGTCCCCAGCGGAGCGAGCTGCACACCGACCGATCGGATGACCGCGTCTGTGAAGGCGGCGTTCGCCTCCGCCGTATAGGCCGTGCGGTCGATCGTCCCGGACTGGACGCTCGCCAGGACGCTCCGGGCGAGTGCGGTGACCGCCGGATCGTCGACCGGCGCCGGCGGCTCCGGCGATTCGCGTAACGTCGAGGCCGGATCGATCAACCCGAGCACGCCGCGAACGATCGGCTCTTCATCGAAGGTGGAGCTGTTCCCCAACACGACGACCGCCAGCCGATCGTCGGGAAAGACCGCGTTCCGAGCGCTGAAACCCGGGACGCCGCCGTTGTGCCATAGCTGTTTGTGGCCGCCCAGCTCGGAAACGAACCAACCGAAGGCGTACTCCGAAAGCACGCCGTCACGCAACGGCTGCTTGGAGGTCATCGTGCGCACCGTTTCCGTGGACAGGAAGCGGCCGCCGAAAAACGCCTCGTCCAACAGCAAGAGATCGGCTACCGAACCCCACAGCGCGCCGGCGCCGCGGGAAAACGCCGCGCTCCACACCGGTGCCGGGAAGGCGCGCGTGTACCCAACGGCAACGTCGCTTCCCGATTCCGGCCGCCCATACGACAGGCTGCTGAGGTGCAACGGCTCGACGATCCCGCGCCTAAGATAGTCGGAGAACGCGAGCCCGGACGCGCGTTCGACGACCGCCGTCAAGAGCAGATAGTTCGTGTTGCTGTACGCGAAGTGCGTCCCGGGGACGAACCCCAATGCTTCCTCGGAGATCGACGCGACGAGCTTGGCTGGGAGGACGTCGGTTTGCGTGGCGACCGCGAGCCCGTCGTGCGCGTCGACGTAGTCCGCCAGGCCGGACGTCTGGGTCACGAGACTCCGAACGGTCAACTCCCGAGCGTGGGGCGCATCGGGAACGTAGGTCTGGAGCGGTGCATCGAGATCGAGGCGGTGCTCGGCGACCAGCTTCATGACGGCGGCGGCGGTGAACGTCTTCGTGATCGAGCCCAACGCGAAGACCGTCCGGTCGTCGACGGGCAAAGATTGCCGGACGTCGCGCGTCCCGTAGCCGCGCTGCAACACGACGGCGCCGTCGACGGCGATCCCGACTTCGATCCCCGGTACGCGCTGTCGTTCGAGCTCGCGCTGAACGATGGCATCGACTTTCGCGGCAAAATCCGCCGGCACGGTCGCGCTTTGCGCCGCCGTCGGAATGCACATGGCCGCAAGGAACAGCGCGGATCGTACGATCTGCATGGCGAACGAGCGACATTTCCTCGTCATCGACCAGCCCTCCCGGTTTCTCTCGAAGGGAGCCCCGCGATGCCCGCCAGTGCCATGGACTCGCTCATCTTCCGGGATATCTTCAGCACCGCGCCGATGCGCCGGATCTTCTCGGACGAGGCGCGGGTTCAATATTACCTCGACATCGAGGCGGCGCTTGCCCGCGTGCAAGCAGGGCTGGGAATCATTCCCACCGAGGCGGCCGCCGAGATCGTGCGGCACTGTCAGGCCGAGCAGTTCGACTACGCGATGCTGAAGGCGCAGACCGAGCGGATCGGCTATCCGGTGCTGCCGGTCGTCCAGCAGCTCGTCGGGCTGTGCCGTGACGGGCTGGGCGAGTGGTGCCACTGGGGCGCCACGACCCAAGACATCACCGACACCGCCACCGTGATGCAGATTCGGGACGCGCTGGTGCTGGTCGAAGCGGACCTGGAGGCGATCGCGGCGGCGCTCGCGGAGCTCGCGCGGCGCTATCGCGACACGCCGATGGCAGGGCGCAGCAACCTCCAGCAAGCCGTGCCGATCACCTTCGGTTACAAGGCGGCGGTGCTGCTGGCCGGCTTCCAGCGGCACCTCGCGCGCCTGCGCGAGCTGCGCCCGCGCGTGCTCGTCGGCGAGTTCGGCGGCGCGGCCGGCAACCTCTCATCGCACGGCGCCGACGGACTCGTCGTGCAGGCGAAACTGATGGACGAGCTCGGCCTCGGACAGCCCGAGATCGCGTGGCACACGATGCGCGACCGCATCGCGGAAGTCGGGTGTTTCCTCGGCCTCGTGACCGGGACGCTGGGCAAGATCTCGATGGACGTCAAGCTGATGATGCAGACCGAGGTAGCCGAGGTCTACGAGCCGTTTGCGCACGGCCGCGGGTCGAGCAGCACCATGCCGCAGAAACGCAACCCGATATCGTCGTGCTACATCCATGCTTCCGTGTCGGTCGTGCGCCAGCATGCGGCGGCGCTGATGGACGCGATGATCGCCGACCACGAGCGCTCCACCGGGCCGTGGGAAATCGAATGGATCGTGCTGCCCGAGGCGTTCTGCCTGATGGCCGGCGCGCTCAAGCAGACGCGCTTCATCCTCGAAGGGCTGGAAGTCGATGTCGCGAAAATGCGCGCCAACATCGATCTGACCAATGGCCTGGTGATGGCGGAGGCGGTGATGATGGGGCTCGGCCGTTATATCGGCCGCGAAACCGCACACGATCTAGTCTATGACATCTGCCGCGAAGCGATCAGGCAGCACCGGTCGCTGCTGGATCTGCTGGCCGAGCACCCCGAAATCAACCGCCATCTGGATCGCGCCGCACTGGCGAAGCTATGCGACCCCGCCAACTATCTCGGCCACGCCGGCGTGATGGTGGACCGGGTGCTGGCGAACCTGGCTGCGTAGCTGACGATTCTGTAGGCACCACGGCACTCGGGTGTCGTCCTCATGTCCGATGACGTGTGGACGAATGTGAAGAAAGCCGAGCAGGAGCCTGCCCGGCTGTCGCGATCAGTTCCGGGGCCGGCGCAGGAATCGTCCATTGCGCACAGGCGCAACAGCGCCCGCTCGATAAGCGATCGCGCCGTTGACCAGCACGCAGTCGACGCCCAGCGCCTGCGCCTTGGGCCGTTCGAACGTGGCTGCGTCCTTGATCGCCATCGGGTCGAACACCGTGATGTCGGCGAACGCGCCGACGCGGATATCGCCGCGGTCCTCGAGCCTGAACTGGCGCGCGGACAGGCCGCTCATCTTGTGCACCGCGGTTTCCAGCGAAAACAGGCCCAGGTCGCGGCTGTAGTGTCCGAGCACGCGCGGGAATGTCCCCCACAGCCGCGGATGCGGATGCTGGTCGTGCGGCAGGCCGTCCGAACCGATCATGGTCGCCGGATACTGGAGCACGCGCTGCACGTCGTCCTCGCGCATCTGGAAGTAGCAGGCGCCTCCCGGCTGCAGCCTCTCGCACGCCTCCTGTTGCGAGCAACCCCATTCGGCCGCGATGGCGGCGAGCATGCGCCCCGCCGTCTCCGGGTGAGGCGTCGACCACGTGACCATGATGTCGATGATGCCGTCGACCGCTTCCTTGCGCAGCACCGTCGAGCCCGCGATGTACGGATACATGTCGAGCGCGATCGGCTGCTGCGTGCGCGCGGCGTCGATGTGCGCGAGCGTCTCCACGGTGCGGCCCCAGTTCCGCGGCCCCGCGCATTTGTGATGCGAAATGACTACCGGCACCTTGCCCCGCCGTGCAGTGTCAAACGCCTCGTCCAGCGAATCCAGCACCTTGTCCATTTCCTGCCGGATGTGCGTCGTGTACACGCCGCCCGCATCGCCGGTGATTCCGGCAAAGAGTGCCAATTCGTCGATGTCGGCGGCAGCGCCGGTGGGATAAAACACGCCGGAGCTGAAACCCGTCGCGCCCGCCGCCATGCCTTCCCGCAACAACTCGCACATCCGCGTTTGTTCGGCAGGTGTGGCCGGACGGTAGGGATCATCCATGGTCGCAATCCGCAACGTCGAATGCCCGACCAGCGCCGCCACGTTGACGGCAGGCCGGGCCGCGTCGACCGCTGTGACATAGGCGGCCATCGTCGGATACACGTACTTGTCGGGTCCGCCCAGCAGGTTCAACGGCGGCGGCACGTTGGAGTGCACCAAGGGCGCCAGGCTGATGCCACAGTTGCCGATCACGACTGTGGTCACACCCTGGCTGATCTTGGGCAGCATTTGCGGCGCGGACAGCACGACCTGGTCGTCGTGCGTATGCACGTCGATGAATCCCGGCGCAACGATCTTTCCGGTCGCGTCGAGCACGTGGGTGCCCTCCTCTGCCAGATTCGTGCCGACGGCGACAATGCGCTCACCCTCAATGCGCACATCGGCGACAAAGCGTTGCGCGCCGGTCCCGTCGATGACCGTGCCGCCACGCAGCAGCAGCGCGGATTGGTTCTTGCCATTGCCGGGATTCATCGCATACTCCTTTTGAGATTCAATCACGCCGACGGCATGACCGGATGCGTTTCGTTGTCGGAGCCTCTTTCCTTCAACACTTGCCGCACGCGCTTGAGCTGCCTGAACGCAGCGGGACCGCGGCGCAAGCCGACACCCACCATCAGGATTTCGAGATAGGTTAGTTGCGCCAGATACGCCTCGGTCCCGACGCGCATCGAACGGTCGACCGGAACAACAACGGGCAGGACGACGTCGGCCATCCCGGCCAGCGGGGTGTGCGGCTGGGTAATCGCGACGACCAACGCGCCCTGTTCCTTCGCGACTTCGACTGCCTGCAACAGGCTGCGCATCCGGCCGACATAGGATATCGCCAGCACCACGTCGCTCTTGTTCATGGTTGCCGCCGAGATCAGTTGCAGATGCGCATCGAAATAGGCGCCAGAATTGAGCCCCAACCGGGCGAAGCGGGCCTGGGCGTCACTGGCCATGAACATCGACACATTGCCGACCCCATAGCAGTCGACGCGCCGCGCGCGGGCGATGCGTGTCGCGGCGCGTTCGAGGTCCTCCGGCACCACATACTGCTCGAGGCTGGACAGTGCGCTGACCGCGTCCTGCAATACCTTGTGGGTGACCGTCTGCATATTGTCACCGGCCCGGACCGCGCGGTGCAGAGTCGACTTGCCGACGGCCAGAGTGTGCGCCAGGCGCAGCTTGAATTCGCGCAAGCCGGAGCAACCCAGCGCGCGGCAAAAG
>PLYG01000194.1 GCA_003153335.1 Betaproteobacteria bacterium
CGCAGCGTGTCGCGCGCGCCCAGTCCGCAGGGCCGCACACCGGCCGCGGCGAGGCGGTCCCAGAACGTCGCCGCGTGCGCGGCCGGAACCATGACCTCGAAGCCGTCCTCGCCCGTGTAGCCGGTGCGGCAAAGCAGCACTTGCCCGAATTCCGGATCGGCGATCTCGACCGCATTGAAAGGCTTGAGCGCTTCACTCGCCGCCTGCGATCCCGTCAACACCTGCCACACCCTGGCCCGCGCGTTCGGACCCTGTACCGCAATCATCGCCAGATCGCGCCGCGGCTGAATGGCCAGTGGCGCCAGCAGCGAGCCCTTGAGCGAGTTGAGCCAGGCGATATCCTTGTCGGCGGTGCCGGCGTTGACGACCGCGCGAAACCAGTCTTCGCGAAAAAAGTAGACGATCAGGTCGTCGATGACGCCGCCGCTCCGATTGAGCATGCAGGTGTACAGCGCACGGCCGGGGGTCTGCAACTTGTCGACGTTGTTGGCCACCGCGTAGCGCAGAAACTCGCGCACGCCGATGCCGGTCAGGTCGAGTGGCAGCATGTGCGAAACGTCGAACATGCCGCAGTCGTTGCGCACCGCATGGTGCTCCTCGATCTGCGACCCGTAGTTGACCGGCATGTCCCAGCCGCCGAAATCGACCATCCGGGCGCCGGCCGCGCGGTGCGCGACGTTGAGCGGAGTCATCTTGAGCACGTGTTCTCCCGAGGCATGAAATGAAAAGAGCACGCCCGACTTATCCAGTGGCGTGCTCTCCGTCCTTGGTACCTGAGAGATTTGGCGCAAGGGCTGCAAACGTCCCTGCGCGGTGCCCCTTCGGTGGACGCCCGTCCAGTGCCGGGGCGCCGCTCTCCAGAGTTGTGCTGCGTCTCGACCAGTCCCTTTTGCCTGAGCGGTTTACGCCTTCGGCGACCCGGGTCCCGGGCGCTCTCCTGATCGGACCGCACAAGGTTACGAGTTGCGGCGCCGAATGTCAACCTTGGGCCCGGAGACGCAAAACGCGGGGCGGGCCGCTGCAACGCGTCCTACGGCAATTCCGCGCTGTTCATCCGTTCGCGAATGATGCCGATTTTTTTCAGCACTCCAGGTGCGTTGGGGTTGCGCTCGTAGAACCGCGGGTTGGGCGCCATCGCGGCCAGTCTGGCCGCCTGATCCACCGAAAGTTCCGACGCATGCTCGTTGAAGTAATGCTGGGCGGCGGCCTCGGCGCCGAACACGCCGGAGCCCCATTCGATGACGTTCAGATAAAGCTCGAGTATCCGTTCCTTGTCCAGCGTCGTTTCAAGCATCAGAGTGATCAGCGCTTCCTCGGCCTTGCGCGTGTAACTCTTCGCCGGCGACAGGAACAGGTTTTTCGCCAATTGCTGGGTGATCGTCGATCCGCCGGCGACGGTCTTGCCCCGCTTCCAGTTCTTGTCCAGCGCGACCTGGATGCCGTCCCAGTCGAATCCTTCATGATCGACAAACTTCGCGTCTTCCGCGGCGATCATCGCACGCTTGAGATGAACCGAAATGCGCGAGTACGGAATCCAGCGGTACTGGAGCTGGGCGCGGGGATTCTTTTCGCGTAACCCGGAGAGCCGGTAGCTCATGAAGGCGGTCTCGCCGGGTGGACGGTATTTGTAGTTGACGACCTGCAGCAAAAACCACAACTGGATGCACAGAAACAGGGCGGCCACGACGGCCAGCCCGCGTGTGAACCAGTGCACCGCGCGCTGCACTTCAGGCCTTGATTTCCGCGCGCAGTTGCGCCAGCACCGGACCGGTCGCCGGCAGCACGCCGCGCCACAATTCGAATTGCAGCGCCGCCTGTTCGACCAGCATGCCCAGCCCGTCGGCGCAGCGTGCGGCGCCGTGACGAGCAGCCCAGCGCAGAAACGCGGTCGGCGCCGCGGCATACACCAGGTCATACGCCAGCGCGCCTGGCGCGAACAGGGTAGCGGGCCAAGGCGCCTCAACCTCTTCCGCCGCCGCGCGTCCCAAGCTGGCGCTGGTCGAGTTGATCACGATGTCGTATTGCTGTCCCTGCAGATCGACGATCGGTGAAGCAAGCACGGTCGTCGATCGACCGGTGTGTTGCGCAAACAACACGGCCAGTGCAATCGCCTTGTTGGGGGTGCGGTTGGCAATCACCAGCCTGCGCGGTTCTTGCGCGATCAGCGGTCTCAGAATTCCCCGCGCGGCCCCGCCAGCGCCCAGAATCAGCACGTCGCGACCACGGACATCGACACCAAGATTACGCGCGAAATCGTGCAGCAGCCCGGCACCGTCGGTGTTGTCGGCAAACCAGTGATCCCCGTGCCACGCGAGCGTGTTGGCGGCGCCCGCCACTTTGGCTCGCTCGCTGGCCTCAGGCGCCAGTGCCAGGCATTCGAGCTTGAACGGCACGGTGACCGACAACCCGAGCCCGCCCTCACGGCGAAACTCGCGCACGGTCTCGGCAAACGCGTCCAGCGGCGCGGGCAGGCGTTCGTAGATCAGGCACTCACCGGTCGCTTCTGCGAACAATGCATGGATCCGCGGGGATCTGCTGTGCGCAACAGGCTGGCCGATGACCGCATAGCGGGAGACGGGGTAGGAAACAGACATGGTATGGCCGATGCAGGGTTATTCGGCGATCAACTCGTCGCCGCGCGTGAACGTCCAGGTGCGCGTGATTTCGATGATGTCGGTGTCGCGCCGGATGTCCGGCGGAAACGCCGCATAGGGTGCTGCGAGCTGCACAATGCGCACCGCGGCGGCATCGAGAATCTTCTTGCCCGACGAGCGGTTGATTTCTACTCTTTCGATGGAACCGTCGGCCCGGATCGCGACGGTCAGCAACAGGTTGCCGTACAGCCGTTGCGCGCGCGCGGCTTCCGGGTAGTTGAGGTTGCCGATTTTTTCGACCTTGCCGCGCCAGTCCTCCACATAGCGCGCAAAGCGGTATTCCTCGGCGCGCGCGCCCAGGAACCGGCGCTTGGGCCGCTGCTGATACGCTTCCATGTCGTGCGCGATCTCCGCCTCGAGCCTGATCGCTTCCAGCGTGCGCTCCATCAGTTCCTGCACGCTGGGCAGTTCCGTGGGATCGGTCGCATCGGCTTTGCGCGGCTGCAGCGTCACCGTGCTTTGTGCCTTGGTCTGCGCGAGCAATTGCCTCGCCTGCTGTTCCAGCGTCTGCTGGCGCTGGGTCGGGACACTCAATTCGGCACCCTGGCTTTCATTGGGCAATACCGGCAGCGGCGACTTGGCGCGGCGCTTGGCAGCGGTGTTGCCGCCACCGTCGAGATTGTGCTGCGCCAGCAGTTCGGCCTTGTACGGCTTGGTCGACGATTTGCTGTTGACGAGCACGACTTCCAGCGGCGGCGAAACGGCGGGATGCTTTTCATCGGCAACCACAAACCGGACGGCGAACAATACGCCGTGCAGGACCAGCGAGAGGGCCACGGCAGCGGACATCAGCCGGTTTTGCGCAACCCGGTCCCCGCGCTTGGCGAGTGTCAGCGTCTTGTACGCGGCGAGGCGCAAGTGCTGCAGACTGGCGGAAGAAGCTACGGCCATTTTTCCGGGTCAGGCGGTTTCGCGGCGATTACGGGACGGCCACCGGACTTTCATATACCGTCTCCCCTTCGTCCATTTCGAATTCGATGGCGGTCACCGGCGCGCCATCATCCGTGACGACGCCTGCGTAGCGGCACTCCAGCGTCGCCGCGAACAGATCGATTGCGCCTACCCCTAAGCGCACCCGCGCCCCGGGCGCCATGCTGGGCAGATCGGCGACGCGAGTGAAAATCGGCACATGCTCGAAGCGCACCAGGTTCTCGCGCAGCACGAATGCCGTGGTCTCTTCGATCCGTTCCTGCTGCAGCCAGCGCAGGCACCAGTAAAACTCCATCTGGCGCTGGAACTCGGCGTACGCGGAATACGTGGCGTCGAAGTCGGCCACCGCGGCGAACAGATCGGCGTCGCCCTGCGGGTACGGCGGTTTTTCGCCGTTGGCGACCGCGATCAGTTGCCGCTGGTTGACCAGGTCCGCGTAACGGCGCAGCGGCGAGCTCGCCCACA
>PLYG01000083.1 GCA_003153335.1 Betaproteobacteria bacterium
GCTCGCCGGCGATGGTCAGCACCAGGAACACGATCCACCAAGGCAGCGCATTCGCGATCGAACCGGACAGGGCGAGGGCCATGTTGCCCAGTGCCCAGCAGGCGGCGGCGATGAGCATGGTCAGCGTATGCAGCGCAGGCTGCATGCGCTGGATGACTAACGACGCGGCGACCAGCACGAGACTGCCCAGGGTCAGCGCTGCCGCCGCGACCAGTGGCGGCCCCCCCAGCGCCAGCGTGATGCCGCCGATCGCGGCCAACAACGGGCCGAGATAAGTCCAGCGCGCACCGAGTGCGACCGCGCGTTCCAGGCTGATCACGGTGCCGAAGAAGCCGCAGATCATCAGCGGAGCGTGCCATGCAACCAGCGCGGCGACCGCGGCCGGCTCATGCCAGCCCAGGCGCGCCAGTCCGGCGCCAACGCCCGCGGCCAGAGACAGGAAGGCGGCAACCAGCAGCGGCGCGCGCAGTGCCGGAGGAATGCCTTTGCCGGTGGCCCTCGTCATTGCGCGGCGCCCATCGGAGAGTGCGCGTCGCGCCGCTTCGAGGTCACGAATTCCAACCGAAAAAGCCGAGCGCGGATTCAGACATCAGTGCCGGCGTCCACGGTGGTTCCCACACCAGATCGAGCAGGATGGTGGCACCCGGCGCGATCGCCTTTATGGCTTCGTGCGCGGAGTCGAGAATCATGTCGCCCATCGGGCAGGCCGGTGTGGTCATGGTCATCCGGACGTGGATGCGTTCTTCCGTGATATCAATCCCGTAGACGAGCCCGAGATCGACCACATTCATCCCCGCCTCCGGATCGACCACGGTGGAGAGCGCTTCGCGGACGAGGTCTTCAGTGATGGGTTCAGGCCGCATGGTGTGGTTCGCAATCTCCTGGAGTAGGCCTGGCCCGGGCGACCAAGCTATATTGAGGCAAGGGGGGTGTTCCAGATTGTGCCATGGGCGACTAGTGTCGCAAAGCGCGCATGCGGTGGTGCGTGCCCGTCNNACCGGCTTGGCGCGCGCGCTGGCCGTTGTCGCGGGCAGAAATGCATCGGAAAAGCACGACTGCTCGGGCAGCCCATGCGCAATGAACGCAGGCCGTGCCGTTTCGACCATTTTCATCGAGCCGCAGGCGTAGATTTCGTAGCCGGACAAGTTGGGGAAGTCGGTGAGAATCGCCTCGTGGACCAGCCCCGTGCGCCCCTGCCAGCCGTCGTCGGAATGGGGTTCGGAGAGTACGGGCACGAAACGAAAATTCGCGTGTTCACGCTCCCACTGGCGCGGCAGTTCCAGCAGGTAAAGGTCGCGCTTGCTGCGCACGCCCCAATACAGGAACAGCGGACGCTTGAAGCCGGACGCGAACGCAAATTCGAGCATGCTCTTCACCGGCGCAAACCCGGTCGCGCCGGCAACAAAGATCATCGGCTTGACGCCATCGCGAAGCGCGGAAAAGCCGAGCGGACCTTCGAAGTGGACCGCGTCGCCGACCTGCATCGTGTTGAAGACATGGGTCGTGAAACGTCCCCCGGGCAGCAGCCGGATGTGCAGTTCGATCAGGCTGGAATCAGCCGGCGGCGTTGCGAATGAATACGCGCGGCGCTCGCCGTCTTCCAGAATAATGTTAATGAATTGTCCCGCTTCGAACGCGATCCGCTCGCCCTCGGACATTCGTAGTTGGACCCGCATCACGTCGGGCGCCGGCCGCTCCAGGACTTCGACCCGTGCCGTGTAGAGGCGGGCGCTTTCGCGGCCGGCGGCGCCCTCTTCATATTCGATTTCAAGATCGGTGAGCGGCGATGCGGTGCAGGTGAGGAATTTGCCTTGCGCGCGCTCGCCATCGGACAGCGCCGCGGACTGGTACACGCCATAGTCGACAGCGCCATTGAGCAGCGTGCACTTGCACATTCCGCAACCACCATTGCGGCAGTCGTAGGGCAGAAGCACACCGTGGCGCAGCCCGGACTCGAGCACGGTATCACCCTCGCGCGCCGACACGGTGCGATTGCCCGGATGCATGGTGATTTGGAACGTGGCACCGCGGCTGCGCCGCTTGGGCGGCAACCAGGGCAGCGCCAGAAACAGCAGCGTTCCCCCGCCGACCAGCAGCCACAGCTTGTCCGGCGACAGCCGATAGATCAGCGGATAGGTGGGCAGCAGGAACCAGTCGAAATCCAGCGCCAGCGGTACCGAGTTCAGTTCCGCCGGCCCCTGGCTGACGGCCGGCTTGAGCAACGACAGCACGATCAGTGCCGCGAGCGACGCGAGCATCAGCGGGTGCGGTGGCGACGTGCGCGCGCGCGGGACCCGCTGGGTGTGCACCCAGAGGACGACCAGCAAGGCCAGCGGAATGCCGATGTGGAGGAACGAGAGCAGCGAGAAAAAGCGATCGGTGATCGCTTCGGGCAGGATGAAGTTGCGCACCAGCGAACCGCGAAAGACCGGCAGCGCGTCGAACCACTCCGCGGTCGCCGTGGTCACGAACTGCGCCAGGCGGTCCCAGGGCAGCATGTAGCCGTTGACGCCCGAGACGAAGACGAGCCACAGCACGACGACACCGGTGATCCACGAAAACGCGCGAAAGCTGCGATAGCGGTCGAACACAAAATGGCGCAACAGATGCAGGCCCAGGGTCAGCACCATGGCCTCGGATGCATAGCGATGGAGGCTGCGCAGAATGCCGCCCAGGTACCACTGGCCGTGGGTCAGCGCCTCGACCGAAGCGTAGGTCTTATCGATCCCGGTTTCGTAAAAGGCGTACAGGTAAAGGCCGCTGGCGACGACGATCCAGAACATCCAGTAGCTGATGGCGCCCAGGCTGTAAAGGGGATTGAGCCGGTCGCCGAACAGCACGTTGAATCCCGCCTCGACGCGCAGAAACAGCGATTGGCCCAGCGCCTGGATACGCTTCAGCATGGATTTTGCGAAAGAATCATGAATGTCGAACCTTACAGGCGGAGTTCCGGATTTACTTTGACCGAAATCAGAGAAAGCCGGCCCCGGACGGTGATATACCATCCAGGACCTTCTTGCCTGATTGTGAAAGTCGTCCCGGTGTCGGCATAATACGTGTAACAATCCGTGCGCGACCTGCGGGAGCCTGTCGCAGAGTTGTTATTCCGGACCGCAACAAGACAACGAGTATGTATTACGGCGAGCGCTTCAACAGTTTCAGCCATCTGGCAGGCAGCGTGCTCGCGGCGATCGGCAGCGTGGTGCTGGTGGTGCTTGCCGCGTACACCGGCGACCTGTGGAAGATTGTCGCCGTCAGCGTCTTCAGCGCGACACTGATCTTTCTCTATGCTGCGTCAACCATTTATCACAGCGTGCGCGGCAACGCGAAAAAAAGCCTGCGCAAGCTCGATCACTGCGCGATTTATTTCCTGATCGCCGGAACCTACACGCCGTTCTGTCTCGTAACGCTGCGCGGGCCCTGGGGCTGGACGTTTTTTGGGTTGGCCTGGGGGCTGGCCTGCCTGGGCGTCGTGCAGGAATTCATCTTCGGCAAAGGAGCGCGCATCCTGTCGGTGGTGATCTACGTCTGCATGGGATGGATGGGCGTGTTCCTGGTATCGCCGCTGGTAACGGGCCTGGGTACGCGCGGACTGGCGCTGGTGCTTGCGGGCGGAGTGTTCTACACCGGCGGGATCGTCTTTTATTTCTACGACGAACGCATTCGTCATTTCCACGGTATCTGGCACTTGTTCGTGCTGGCCGGCAGCATCGCCCATTTTCTGGCCATTGTCATGTACGTGGTTTAAAGATCCCGGCTCCGACAGTGTTAGCGCAGCGCGTGGCGAGTGAACAGCGCTGCGCTGAACAGCAGCATCGCCCCGGCTTGATGCGCGGCGGCAAGCGGAACTGGCACTACCATCAGCAACGTCGCGATGCCCAGCGCGATCTGGATGATCAGCATGACCAGCATCAGGTTGCTGCCCAGACGCGCGCGGGGCGTCAGCTCGACGCGCCGCGCCGCGATCCAGAACCAGGGAACCAGCACGGCGAGCAGCCACGCGAGCAGCCGGTGATCAAACTGCACCGTCGCCATGTTGTTGAAAAAATTCAGGTACCACGGCTCTATCATGAAAATCTCGGGCGGCACCGCGTAGCCATTCATCAGCGGAAAGGTGTTGTAGGCAAACCCGGCGTGGATCCCCGCGACTAGGCCGCCGCTGAGCACGAGCACCGAGATCAGCCCGAGCAGCCACGTCGCGGCCTGGCGCAGACCGGTCGGTGCCGATGTGTTGCCGGCATCCGCCCGCCTGAACAGCAGATCGAGCGCGACCCACAGCATCGCCGCGAAAATCAGAAACGCCAACCCCAGGTGCGCGCTCAGGCGGTACTGCGAGACCCGCGGATCGTCGACCAGCCCTGACTTCACCATATACCAGCCCATTGCGCCCTGCAGTCCGCCCAGGATGAATATCCATGCCAGCTTGAGCGCGAGCGGACGGTCCATCTGCCGCCTCCACGCAAACCACAGCAGCGGCAATAAAAAGACCGCGCCGATCAGGCGGCCGAGCACGCGATGAAAGTACTCCCACCAGAAGATGCCTTTGAACTCGTCGAGCGCCATCGCATGATTGACCTTCTGGAATTCCGGCGTCTGCTGGTATTTCAGGAATGTCTCCTGCCACTCGGCCCGATTCAGCGGTGGAATGGTGCCGACGATGGGCTGCCATTCGACGATGGACAGCCCCGAGTGGGTCAGGCGAGTCACCCCGCCGACGACCACCATGGCAAATACCAGCGCGCAGCAAACAAGGAGCCAGGCGGCGATAGCGCGTGCCGTTCCGCCGGAAGGGCGCGTGTCGTGGGCAGTTGAATAGGCGGTGGCAATCATCGGGGCGAGTCTAGCGGTTGAATGTTGCGGCGAAATTGATGCCGATCAAATTTACGGCGCCTGCGGCGGTGCGGTGACCGAGATGCGGAATCTTTAGCATAGGTCAAATTTATTTCGCTGACCGATGCGTAGATTTGCACTTGGGGCAAGAAGGCCTGCCGGGCCCGTGATCCATCGTTGCCCGGTTGCAACGGTCGGAACAGGAACAGCGGCAGTCATTCGAGAGTTTTAGTTTCGGCATAACGGGCTTCGCGCATTAGCCTCCACTGAAAGGCTGGGCCTTTTAGTTTCGGCATAACGGGCTTCGCGCATTAGCCTCCACTGAAACTGCGTTTTCAACACGATCAAGGAGAGAAACATGGCAGATCCGGTTCAGCCCGCCGCAGTTGAAGAAGAGCGCATGCACATTATGCAACAAGTCCTGGAAAATCCATTCCTGTTGCTGTTTCTCGGGGTGGCCCTTCCCACCGTCATTTACATGGTGTGGGGCGTGATGGAAATCGTGGGCATCCCCATCGCCAAGTGACCTGCCTGCCACAGCCAAAGCAGCCAACGCATCCGACCATCGAGGAGAATTCCAAATGAGCGCCATATTGCCACCTGGGGAGAAACTATGGTGGATCTCACCGCTGGACCGGGTCGAAGGGACCTGGATCGCGATCGCCTTCACCTGGTGCCTGGTGATGTTTTTCATGATGCCGTACTGGCACGTCTATGGAAAGCAGAACCTGTCGAGCGAAACGTACCGCACCACGCCCGAGGCTTACGCCAAGAAAGCACAAGCCGTCGTCGATCAGTACACGGTGCGCACCGAGACCGACGAGAAGATCCCGGTCGTGCATCCGCCCGAGGGAGCGGACGTGTACCTGATCGCGCGGCTCTGGGCCTGGTGGCCGATCCTCGAGCTCGAGAAGGGCAAGACCTACAAGCTGCA
>PLYG01000394.1 GCA_003153335.1 Betaproteobacteria bacterium
ACTGATGCGCCGGATCGACGAACCGCATCTGGAATATCCGTTCGCTGGGGCACGGATGCTGCGCGATATGTTGCGCTGGGAAGGTCACCGGATCGGACGCAAGCATGTTGGGGATTGCGCATTTCGCGGAACGTGACCGCTGATTTCGCGTCATCGTGACCGATGGCGGGATGCTGCATGGATATGGGTCAATATTACCTCAATCGGTCACGCTTTTCGTGAAACGTCGGTCACGCTTTGGCGAAACGGCGGTCACGATGACGTGAAATCGGTGAAAGTGAAGGGATATCCACGGTGCCGCGGGCCGGAAGTCGTCAAGTACAGGAGGCCGGCGGCGCGGTGGATATCCCGTGTGCGAAGTGCAGGCGGANNGGCGCCAGGCCCCAGTCGTCAAGGATCAATAACTCCGTCTTTGCCAAACTGGATAGGCGCTTGCCGAAACTGCCGTCGCCGTGAGCGATACGCAGTTCCTCAAAGAGCCGGGAGGTACGGACATAAACCACCGACAGTCCCTGCCGGCAAGCCGCATTGCCGAGCGCACACGCCAGCCACGTTTTCCCGCAACCGGTAGCCCCGGTCAGGATCAGATTCTGGTGTGCGCGAATCCACTGGCAACTGCCCAACTGGGCCATCAGCGCCTTGTCTAATTTCCGACCATTACCATACTGCACATCCTCCAGGCAGGCCTGGCTGGACTTGAGTCTGGCCTCGCGCAGCAGTCGGGCGACACGGCGATTCTCGCGCCATGTGTGCTCGCGATCCACCAGCATGGCGAAGCGCTCATCAAATGCTAGGCTCATGGTTGCCGCACTGGTCTGCTGTTCGGCAAAGGCCGTGGCCATGCCAGGCAAACGTAGTGCGTTCAGGGTTTGTAACGTCTGTTCCATCAACATACTGTCTCCTTGGGTCAGTGGTAATAGTCCGGGCCGCGCACATTGGCGTGATCCGGCAAAGCCGACTCGGCTTGCGCCGGGCCGGTAACGGGTTGGCGATCCAGGCCCTTCTCCAGAATCGAGGCCACGGATCGGTAACGATGGGCGCCGATGGCCAGGGCACGCGTACAGGCCGCCTCCATCCGGTCGCGCCCGGCGGTACGCGCCAGACGCATCAAGCCCAGGCAGGAGCGATAGCCTTGTTCTGGATGCTGCTTCTCCATGAGTAGACGCTTGACCAGTTCGCCGGTGGCTGGGCCTACCGATGCTGCCCAGTTCATCAGTCGACCGGGGGACCAGTCGGCGTGCGCCCGATGTGCCGCCGGCATGTGATCGGCGATGGTGGAGTAACCGCCTTTGCGCGGATTGCGCGGATGACTGGCCACCCGACGGCCCTTGGCCAGCACTTCAATCGTGCTGCGGGTAATACGCAGTTCCACTTCCTGGCGCACCAGCGCATGGGGCACGCTGTAATAGTGACCGTCGTACTCGACGTGGTAATCGATATTGACGCCGGCGCGTTTCCATTCCGCCAATACGAACCGCGTTGCGGGCAGCGCCCGCAGATAAGGCGCATCCAGTTTCTCGAAGGCCTCGCGCCGGCAGCCGGGGAGCTTCTTGAATGGACGATTATTGAGTGCCGGCAGGAGTTTGGCGACGGCGGCATCCAGTTCGGCCACCGAGAAGAATTGTCGGTGGCGCAGCCGGGCCATGATCCAACGCTCGACGACCTGAACGCCGACCTCGACCTTGGCCTTGTCCTGTGGCTTTCTGGGGCGCGCCGGCAGGATCACGGTGCCGTAATGATTGGCAAACTCCGTGGTGGCACGGTTGAGTTCCGGTTCGTAGCGGTTGGCCACGGCGACCAGTGCGCGGGGATTGTCGGGCACGATGAGTTCCGGCACGCCGCCGATGAAGGCCAGTGCGCGCGCGAGACCGCTCAACCAATCGGCCTGCGTCTGGCCTGGCGTAGCACAGGCGAAGGTGTAGCTGGAAGCACCGAGTACGGCCACAAAGATACTGGCCGGTCGGATCTCGCCGGTGTCGGCGGCAATGATGGGTAAGGTCGGGCCGGCATAGTCGGCGAACAGTTTCTCGCCGGCGCGGTGGGTCTGGCGCATGGAGCGTTTGAGCTTCCCCGCCCACGCTTTGTAGCGCGTGCAGAACGCGGTGTATTGGAAAGCGGTATCTCCCACCGAAGCCCGATACTCTTCCCAGAGCAAGGTGAGCGTGACGCCTTTGCGCTTGAGTTCCTGATGAACCAGCGCGTAGTCGGGTTCGGTGAAGGCAGATGCACGGGCCGATGGCTGACTGTAAAGCCGCCGTTCCAGTGCACCATCGTCAATGTCGGCGGGCAGCGGCCACACGACACCGGCGTCGGTCGCCAGTTTCAGGTACTTGGCAACGACTCCTTTGGAAATGTTCAGCGCCCGAGCAATGGCCTCCAGGCTCAGGTCGGTGCAATGCCGGTATCGAAGTACGTCTCGTATCTTGCGCATGGATAGTTTGTCCTGTGGCATTCCCGCTCGCTTTCAAAAAAGCGGCGAGGCTACCTTCAACTATCCATACAGCACACCCACCATCGGTCACGATAAGCGCGAAATCGCGGTCACGCTTCCGTGAAACCTCGGTCACGCTTTGGCGAAATCACCGGTCACGATCACGCGAAATACGCAGTCACCACGCAGGATTTACGAAACTGTCGAGAAATAGATCAGGCCCTATCCATCCAGCTTACCGACA
>PLYG01000104.1 GCA_003153335.1 Betaproteobacteria bacterium
GGCTTTTTCACTATGTACGATTTGCCGGAACGCCCAGGGCGCACATTTCAGGAGTCTGTCATGACCAGTAACCGTTTGTGCAAGGGCTCGAGCCGGCTGCTCCTCGGGTTCCTGTTCGCCACCAGCGCCCAGGCAGCGCAGACCGACATCTCCACCGTGCCGCTGGAGACGTATTCGGCGCCCTCGTCGACCGATGTGAAGCCCAACGTGCTGTTCGTCCTCGACGATTCCGGAAGCATGCAATGGGACTTCATGCCCGATTGGGCCTGTTCCTCCAACTACTCGCACCAGCTAAATCCATACACCTGCAATTCCGCCGGACAGAACGCGTTATCGGCTGACGAGGAATACCTGTTCCGCAACGCGGCGTACAACGGCATTTACTACAATCCGGCGATCAGCTACCAGCCACCGATTCACGTCAGCAGTGCCGGCGCCGCCGATACGACGACCTACCCGAGCCAGACCGGCTTGACGACGGCAACGGGCGCCGGTACCGGAACCACGCCCAACTGGAAGGCCGTCAAGGACGACGCCTACGGCGTCGTGCACATAGACAGCAGCTCGAGCCCATACAAGTCCAACCTGATCTGGGATCCGAGCGGTGCAACCACCACCATCCCCAGCTATTTTTACACGGTCATTCCGGGAGAGTATTGCGCGACGACCGCCCTGCGCGTATGCGTTGCGCAGACGGCGCCGTCGACGACCTATCCGTATCCGGCCACCATCCGCTGGTGCAACAGCGCTGCGTTGACCAACTGCAAGGCGGGTTTCGATGCGACCTACGCGTATGTCCGGATGCCGTCGCCCACCCTGTCCATCTTCACGGTTGCAGGGAGTAGAAACGTACAGGTCAGCGCCGTTACGGTGAGTGGTACCAACATCATGTCCAGCGGCTCGACTACGGCCAGTACCAACCCCATAACCGTGGCCGCCGCCATTGCGTCCAAGATCAATGCCGCGTTCGCCACCAACGGCGGCTACGGCGCCTACGCGTCCGGCGCAGTCGTCACCATCGCCGCGCCGTATCCGGCGACCATCACGGCCTTGCCCGCGATCAGCAGCAATTGCCCCAGCTCTTGCAGTATTAATATCGCGATGACCTTTACCGGCACCGGCATGACCTTCGCCCGGCAAGGCAACAACGCGGCGGAAAAAGCCGTGCCGGGCGCCAGCCTGATGACCATGATCACGTCCGAGCGCACCAGCTACACCTACCCGAACACGGCCGCCAAGGGGGCCAATCGCACCGACTGTTCCGGCACCACCTGCACCTATGCCGAAGCGATGACCAACTTCGCCAACTGGTGGACCTACTACCGCACGCGGGTGCAGATGATGAAAACCGCCGCGAGCAATGCCTTTTCGCAAATCGATTCGGCGACGGACATTGCGAACGGCAGATCCCGCTTTCGCCTCGGCTACATGAGCATCAACAACAATACCAACAGCGACTTCCTCAATCTCGGTGAGTTCACCGGTACGCAAAAGGGCAGCTGGTACACCAAGCTGATCAGCGCGTATCCCAACAACTCGACACCGCTTGTGCCCGCGCTGTCCACTGCCGGCCAACTGTTTGCGGGCGTTCTCAACGGCGCGAATTTGAACGGGAGCACGGTGACCGATCCGCTGCAGTATTCCTGCCAGCAAAACTATACGATCCTTTCGACCGACGGGTTCTGGAACACGGGCAGCTCATCCAAGCTGGACCAAAGCACAGCGGTGGGCAACCAGGATGCGGGATTGCCCCGCCCACTCTACGACGGGGGCAGCGCCACCACGCAGGCCAGGACCAGCACGCTGCAACAACGCACCATCACCATTCAGCCGCAGTCGAGCACAAGCAATCTGCAATCCCGCGCCGGGCCGTTGCAGACCCGTACGTCCAGCAATTACGGATCCTCATGGACCAGTTGGTCGAACACAAGCTCATGCGTCTGGGATACGAGCGGGGCTAACCTGCGCTCGTGCCAGTATAACTGGGGCGCATGGACCAACGCCGGCACCTGCAACAAGAGCTTCAGTACGGGAACATCGGGCACCTGGAGCGGCGACGGTACGGACTGCCAGTACACGGCGTGGACCACCCCTGCCAACACCGCGTCCTGCACGCCCGTAGCCCAGTCGAGCGGACCCAACTTCACGGTGCCTCAGGCGGTACAGTGCACCACGGTCACCACCAATGGTGCGTGGACCAACACCGCGTCCTGTACTGCCTCGGCTACTCTCGGCTGCCTCCCATACACGGGCTGGACTTCCTGGTCGAACGTTGCCTCCTGCACACCGGTCGCCCAATCGACGGGACCCAACTATACCGTGGGCGTGGCAACCGACTGCCAGATCGTCACCAGCGGCGGTACTTCCAATACGCTTTCCGATGTTGCGGCCTACTACTATGGGACCGACCTCCGCGATCCGAATGTGGCGGCCGGCACCGGAACGTGCACCGGCCCCATCATCTCTCCGAACACGGTCGCGAACGACCTCTGTGCAAACAACGTACCGTCGAACGGCCGTGACGTAGCCACGGCGCAGCACATGACCACCTTCACGCTTGGCCTGGGCGCGCAGGGCCAGATGGTGTTCGACCCAGGCCCCCCAGATTACTGGAATCAAACGTCCGGGGACTTCTACGATGTCAAGGTCGGCACGACCACGAATACGGCGTCGGGCATTTGCTCCTGGCAGGCCAGCGGAGCGTGTAACTGGCCCACCCCGGCATCCGGTACAATCACCACCGTCGATGACCTCTGGCATGCGGCGATCGACGGCCGCGGCTCGTACTTCAGCGCAAAGGACCCTACATCCCTGGCAGACGCGCTGGCGAGCACCCTGTCGACGATCGCCAATGTCCCGACACCGGGAACCGCCGCTGCCGCGGCGACCAGCAACCCGAATATCAGTTCGTCCGACAACTTCGTGTTCAGTTCCTCGTACAAGTCCGTACAGTGGTATGGCGAGATGATACGCCAGCAGATCGACGCGAGCGGGAATCTGTCGGCGCAGCAGTGGTCGGCAATGCAGTTGCTCGATTGCGCAACGACCAGCTGGACGGCTAATACCGGTTACCTTGCCGGCAGCGTGTACAAGAATGGCACTACCTGCTACACGGTCACGACCGCTTATTCTTCCGGCGCGACGTACGGCGGCGCCGATACCAGCAATACGTCGGTCGTCGCCGGAGCGCCGATCACACGCACCATTTATACCAAGAGTTCGTCGGCGAACTCGCTGATACCGTTTCTGTGGACCAGCCTGTCGGGGACGCAGCAGGGGTACTTCACGGCGCCAGCCATTACCTATGTCGCCGGACCGCCTTCCACCGGACTCTCGCAGTTCTGCACGTCGGGCGCAGGATGCCTGAGCGGCGGCGCGCAAAGCAACAACACGATCGCTACCGGCGGCGCCGCCGGCGAGGCCCTGGTCAACTTTCTGCGTGGCGACCGCACTAACGAATCGATATTCTATCGCCAGCGCACCCATGTGCTGGGTGACATTGTTTCGTCCGAAGCCCGTTATGTGCAAACGCCCGTGTTCAAGTACGGCGATGCCGGGTACGGTGACTTCAAGATCGCCAAGGTTACACGTAGCGGTACGGTGTACGTTGGCGCCAACGACGGCATGTTGCATGCGTTCGATGCGGCCACCGGGCAGGAGAACTGGGCCTATATTCCGTCCCTGGTGCTGCCGAACCTTTACCAGTTGGCGGACAATAACTATTCGGGACAGCATCAGTACTTCGTGGACAACACACCCGAAGTTGGCGATTTCTGCCCGAACGCGCCGGGATCGGCCTGCACCTCCAGTCAGTGGAAGACCATATTGGTCGGCGGATTGAACCGGGGCGGCAAGGGCTATTACGCATTGGACATCACGAACCCGGCATCCCCCACGCTGCTGTGGGAATTCACCGATGTAAATCTCGGCTATTCCTTCGGCAATCCCGTGATCACGAAGCTCCATGACGGAACCTGGGTGGTGATGTTCTCCTCGGGTTACAACAACAACGCCAACGGCGGAGATGGGACGGGTCGACTTTATATCCTGAACGCGAACACTGGCACGCTGATCCGCAGCATTGCGAACGCTACAGGTGATACCACCACGCCGAGCGGGCTGGGGGGAATCGCCGGCCACGCGCTCTCGCCACAGGTCGACAATTCGTCGATTGCCGTCTATGGTGGAGACCTGCTGGGCAACCTGTGGCGATTCGACATCAATGGCAATATCGGTGCCGCCGGTTTTGATGCGCAGTTGCTGGCAAGTTTCAAGGACGCCAGCAACAACGCACAATCGATCCAGGCCGAACCGACCGTCATCAACCTGAACGGAATCACGATCGTCTTCGCGGGTACTGGCCGTTTTCTGGGCACTACCGACGTGGCTAACGTCCAAAACCAGTCTTTCTATGCGGTAAAGGACAACATGGGCTCCACGACCTACGGAGCCATACGCACCGCGGCGACCGGCTTTGTCCAGCAGACGCTGACCAGCGGAACGTGTCCGAACACCACTCCTGCCAATACATTTTGTGTGTCAGGGCAGGCGGTTCGCACCAGCAGCAGCAATGCGGTCGACTGGGCCACACAGAACGGCTGGTACACCGACTTCGTGACCGGCGGCGAGCGCTCGACCACCAACCCGTCCCTGCAGTTGGGCACGCTGCTGTTCACGACCATCACGCCCCAGAGCGGCAGTGCCAACGCCTGTGGCAACGCCAATGGCACTGCGGACAGCTTTGTCTATGCGCTGGATTACTCGACCGGTGGGGCAGTACAGGGGTCGGGCGGCGTCTCCGGAGTCAGTCTCGGCAGTGGTTTCGCTACAGCCCCCGTCTTTATCGAACTGGCCAATGGCAGCGTTTCGACGCTCATCCGGGTGTCTGACGGATCGGGTGGCGGTACTGACATGGGCTCTACCCGGCGCCAAAATCCGCCGGTTCATCCGCCGGGAGCATCAGTTCTCCGCCGGGTTTCCTGGCGTGAACTTCCTACGTAATAGCGCTGCGCAGTGCCGCAATTCATGCGAACCGGAGGCGATCAATAGCGTGTGGCGACGACTTGCCTGGAATGCTGCACCAGCGGGTCATCCGCGGCGGGACGTCGATCTCCAGCGGCATGGATCCGCACGCCCAACAGGAACCGCGTTCAGAAGGCGTTGGCTGCAGGCGTTGCACCCCACCGCCGACGTGCCGTTCGCAGACCGGGTAGACGGCAACTGCGGCTTGGCTGCCGACCAGGACATGGCTCGCTCAGGATTCGGCTCGTTGGCAGACGTAGGCGGTCGTGCACCGTGTCCGAGTGGCAGGCCGGTGCCGGCTGGAGTGCTGTCCCGAATCGAGCGCGATCTGGAATCGTTGCACGCCGCAAGTACGGATCCCGGCAAGCTGGCGGTCGCCATGAATAGCACAGGGCAGGACAATGCATGGAAGATTTGCGCCGCTATTGCGGCTTCGTGCGTGATTCATGCCAGCGCCTTCGTGCTGCCATATCTCGGTACCGGTGCGGATGCCAGCAGCGCAGCTACGCATTCCGCGGGACCGCCGCAGGGCCGGCTGAATGCCAGGCTGACCAACAATCAGCCGGCGACCCCTGCCGATCCCGGGCTCTTCGCGGCGGGGCAGAATGACGCCGTCGATGTGCCAGCTGGCAGTCCGACAGCGACAGAGGAGCGCCCCGCAGCGCCGCAACGCAGCGGACTGGGTCTGCTGCCAATCGAAGGCATCACCTACTACGCGAGCAGCCAACTGACCAAACGGCCCACGCCGCTCAATGAGGTTGCGCTCGACGACCCGGCAATCGTGCCCGTTATCGCGTCTGGGAAAATGGTCATGACCCTGTGGATCAGCGCCCAGGGCGAGGTCGAAAATGCCGCAGTTGAGGAATCCGAACTTCCCGGCCTGTTCACGAGGCCGGCGATCGAGGCGTTCAAACGGCTGCGGTTCAGGCCGGGCGAACTGAATGGACGAAGTGTCGGCACGATCATGAAAATCGAAGTGAACTACGAGGACGAGCGAGCATCGGGCAAGTCGCCAGCCAGGGTATTTGCGGGCGACGCGGTTGCGAACCCGAATCCGGCAGTCGCCTCGCCTACGGCCCCGAACTGAAATACCAGTAGGTCTTTTTCCGGGCCTTTGACAAGTTCAGGTTGATCCTGGCTGGCGCGCTTTGCGACGGTAGCCCTGTGGCGCCGCCCGTCGTGCCCCCTGCGCCGATGACAAACGGCACGACGATCGTCGTGTTGGTTGCCGCGTCGATCACCTTGACCAACCCGGCAACCGGCGAGGGCGGAAGGCCGCCGCCACTGAGCGTCACCGCCACATCGTTCGCATCGACAACGCCGTCGCCATTCAGATCGCGGCCTGCGGTTCCGGCGTTGAACAATAACCCGTAAGCTTTGGCGGTACCGAGATTCGCGCGGCAGCTTCCCGCCGAGGACGAGGCCGGACGGTTGGTGCCGAAGTAGACTATCCCGGCCGCGGTCAAAGGTGCGTTGACGACCTTTTCGCCGGTGGCGAGCGCGTAGAACCAGCCATTATTGCGGTCTGCGGCGAGCGCATCGCGCAATGGGCCAGTTGTCAGATTGACGACATCGGCCATGTTGTCACTGCTTGTCACGTCGCCCGCCATGGGCCAGTTGTTCGAGGCGCCGCCGCCCACGACAGTCGCGCCGGTCTCCTTGTCCTTGAGCATGTAAAACCGGTCGGTGCCGGTAGCTTTCAGAGGTTTTTCACGGTCGCCGCTGCCGATCAGCACTGCCGCATAGTTCTTGGTGACGACCACGTCGGGTGCGAACAGGAATTTGCGCGGGTTTGCGGCATCGCCAACCGTTGCGAACTTGACCATTTTCCACTGGTTGATTCCGCGTTGATCGAAATCGATGCGCCAGATGTTGCCCCCCGCGTCGGCTGCGTAGGCGCGGTCGATCACGCCTCCGCTCTGCGAATCGACCAGCGCCAGGTCCGCCGCGACGCTGTTGACGAGGTTGCCACCGTTTCCCGCGTTGGATTGAAAGGTCTTGACCACTTTTCCGATCGCGGCGTCGAGTACAAAAATGCGGTTGCCGCATCCTTGCGCCGGTGTTGCCAGGCATGGGGCCGCAGGATCGGCATCTTCCCCGACTGGCGCGCCGTCCGTGTCGTAGCCGCCGTGGTAGCCGCCTCCGAAAATGACCACCGGGTTTGGGTAACCGGCGACCAGGCCTGCCTTGGCCCCGGAGAAAGTCAGCGCGAGATCGTCAAATGCGCCGTCGGTGCCGTCATGTGCCGCGTGCTTCCACAGGAACTTGGGCGCGGCCGGTGCGGTAACGTCGAAGGCATAGATAAAGCTACCGCCGCGCCGCGCCGTCGCAAATAGGTATTCCTTGGTGACATTGCCCGAGACATCGCGCACTTCGTAACTGGTCAGGGCGCCGTCGAAAAAATAGTCTTTCGGTTTGGCAGCCAAGGTTGGCGTAATGGCTGGTGACAGCCCCGACGAGGGCGATGGCAACTGCAGCGGCGGCGATGCGTCACGCAAGCGCTTGAATTTCGAAAAGGTCTCCGGTGCGATGAACGCCCAGAGTTCACGGCCACCGCCGCTGTCCGGCTGACCCGCTCTCACGGCCCGCAACGTCCCGTCATTGGCGCCATAAAATGCGACGATTCCGGCGGCACCGTAGTTGACCAGCAACGGACGCGCGTGCAACACGTCACCGTGCACCGATGCCCGAATCGGCGAGAGCCCCAATCCGGCAGGACCTTGCGCCGCCTCGTTGCCCGGACTGGTGTTGTCGGCGCCGCGAATCCAGTCGATCAGCAGCGGTAGCTCGGTGGCGCATGCGTTGCGGCTGAGGTTGAACGCGGCTTGGTACCCGGCGCAGGTAAGGTTCGCCGTGTCAAAGGCGTGACTTGCGCTTCCCGGGAGCGACGCACCAGGGGTGCATCCCGCCGTGGGGCAGGTGTAGATGTTGCGCGCGGATTGATTCCCCAGGTACGCCGCGCGCAATTGCTGCGCCACCGCCCCCTTGTCGACGACTTCGCCATCCGGCGCTTCCTGTTTTTGCTGTGCCGGCGTCAGGCCGGTTCCGGCCGGCGCATTGGCAAAGAAGTCGACCGTGGCGGTTCCGGCCGGCAGGATGGGCCCGCTAGTCTGCGCAGTGGACCAGAAACTCTGCGCAGTGGGTGCAATGAAGCCACCACCGGCATTGATCACCGAACGGTTGAGGGCGTCGACCAGCTCCAGCGCGCCGGTCGACGAATTGTAGGCAAACTGATACTGCTTCATGTTACCGACCCAGCGGGGGCTGCTGGCCGCGTCGGGACGAAACATCCCCATATAAATCTGGTTCAGATAGGTGCCCAGCGGGTTGACGCTGACCGGCAACGCCGACGAGGCGAAGNNCAGCGAGCTGGCGTCGGTGGCGTCGAAGTACTTGCCGCCACCCTGAATCGCGGTGTTCAGGATCAATGCTCGGCCCGACGCCACGTTGCTCGTGTTTTCCGCATTGTTACCGGGATCGTGCAGGGCGATGGTGTAGGTAAGGATGCTGTTTGCCGCGCTGCCCGGGCCGCCTGGGAAACCGCCCGCGTACGGCGCTCTTTTGAGCAGCGCCGCATATTCGTCCATCCAGTTCGGGGCGGCATCCTGGCTTGCCGCCAGCATGGGTGCCGGGAATGGCGCCGGCAGCGTCAACTGCGGGGGCGCGACTCCGCCGTTGAGCGCGCGCACAAATGGGAGGGCAATGGTCGCCTCGCCGGCAGCGGGTGGGCCATTGCTGACAAACAGCACAAGATTTTTTTGGCAGCCACTGATCGAAACGGGGCTGACATAGGTGCTTTGCCCGGCGCTCCGGGCACTCCGATCTGCCTTGGCGCCCGTGTTGTTGCCATTCAAAACCTGCATGCCGCCCAGATAGCGGCGTGCTTCCTCGATGGCCAGCGCACCCTGCGCGGCTGCGCCCCTGTCGTTCGTCGAGTCCAGGCCATTGATCAGCGCAACGAACTCCGCACGATTTGCGGCATTGGTCATCGTTCGCACGGCGTAACGCACGTAGGCGCCGTCATGACTGCCGGTCGGCTGCCCGCCGGCCACCGCTGCGCCGCCGGTTTCATTGAACAGCATCAGGCCGACATTGATGTTCCCCGTGGCATCGGTCAGCGCATCGATCGCCGCGGCCAAAGCACTCTTCAGCGCATCAAACTTGGGCGCGGGGCCAAGCGGTTGACTCCAGTTCGCCGTGTTGTCCAGAATGATGATCAGGTTCGGATCAGCCGTCGTCGCGCCGCCGCCCGCTGCAAACAGATCGATATCCTCGGCCCGTGTGATGGCGCTTGACCACAACAGCGAAACCATGGCCAGCAGGATGCCAATCCGGTGGAGGGTTTTCAATTCAGATCGCTCCGCTATGAGATCCGCTGTTCTCGCGCTGTCACGGTTAAGTCCATCCGCATCAGCAAAACGTCCTGCTTTCACCGATATCGATTCTTACCGTCGCGCCCTGGTTGATTTCCGTCGTGACGCCGGTGGCAGCGGCGCCAGGCGCAGTGATCGCTACGGCTTGCAGATTCCAGTGGCTGGTCGCGCAAAGAGAGGCGCCTCCAAACGCCGTCCCGGCCATGCACTGGAAGTCTTCCGAAACGCCGGGATCCAGGTCCCGTGCTCGAAGTGGCGTGACTGCTGCGCAGGTTGGCGTCACGGTGACGCGGTAGTCGCTGGCGTTGTCGCCGTTGACGTCGATGTCCAGCGGAGAGGCGGCAACCGCGTGCGGCTTCATTATGAATTCACTTGAACTCAGGACCTGTCCAAGCGCCAGGTTTGCCGCGGCCTGTGCATCCTGCCTGCTTTGCATGTTGCCGACGATGGGTAGCTGCACGGTGCTAATGGTGTAGGCGGCAAGGGCTTGAAGCGTCATTAGGACCAGCATGATCAGCCCGACCAGCAGCGTCGCGCCGCGCTGGCCATTGCGGTTGATCCTCGCTCGATGCCGGTGATTGCGCGTCATTGTTCCCGTGGCCCGGCCAGGTTGAAGGCGATCACCATCGCGCTGTAAAGATGACGTTTGTAGCGATCGTTGGGCGCAGCAAGCGTGCCGGCCAGCCCCATGTCGTACGTCTTGGTGTCGGTGTAGCCCGGGGACGGTGTAAGGTTGCGGGCGAGCAGGTGCACCTGCACCGCCATCACATTGCTCCAATCGCCGGGCGAACAGGCATCGGCGCCTTTCTTGCAGCGCTTCAGCGTGTCGATCTCGCCGTTGTTGTCGGTGTCCAGCGCGTATTCGATGCGCATCGAATCGATTCCTTCGACCAGGGACGCGTTGGTTGCGGTCGCACCCGCAAGCTCGACCATGCGCAATGCCGGAATGCCATCGCCGCTGCCGCTGCAAACGCTGCATTTGCCGATGTAGTAGGCATGTACGACCAGCTTGCGCACCGGCGCTACCGTGACGCAGTCTTTCTGGTGCAGCGTAAAGCTGGCCGTTGCCGCGCTGCCGCCCGGGCCAACGACAAACGGCTTGTCGATCGCATCGACTGCCGCATCCGCGCAAGCCGAGGTCTGCATGAAGTAGTCATTCGCATTCGAATCGCCTGCCGCGCCGGCGACGGAAATCGAGCTGCTCTCGACGCTGCGCAGGATCAGAACGTCGGTGCTGGCTTTCTGGTTGGCAATGCACGACTCGGCGGCCGGCGTATCGCCCGCCGCATAGCCGTGGATGGGCAGCGGCGTCTGGGGCGGCGAAGCGTGCCAGCCCAAAGCTGCCGCGCTGACTGCCACCCCGCTGCGCGGTATGCAGGCTTCGACGATCTGCCGGGCGCCTCCGGTGTAGCCGGAAAAGTAACCTGCCAGATGTATATCGTCGCGCAACAGCTGCAGGGCGAAGCGACCGTTTTCGATCTGTTGGCTGGTCCGGTCGATTTCACTGCGCGCGGCACTGCTGTTGGCGAAAAGCACGGCCATGGCAATCAATACTAGCATCCCGACCGTGATACCCATCATGAGCTCCACCAGGCTCGATCCGCGGCAGCCGCGCCCGGGGTTCGAGCCACTGGATGGGACTACGAGCATCGGTGCGAGCGGGGCGCGCGGCATTTTTCACGCCCTGCTCAGGTTTGGCAGGCGAATGGGCACCACGACCGCGCGGCGGAACGACTCCGCGCCGTAACTATTCTGTCCACAGTTCACGCCGGGCGCGACGGTTGCCGCCAACCCTTGCCACACAACGATCACCTGGTATTGATTGGCCGCCGTGACGGTAATGCAGCCGCGGCCTCCGAGCAGGGTGCCGACATTGATCGCCCCGGATTTCTCCGTAGCTCCCCGAATCGCATTGCCCCACATGCAAAGATCGAACTGGAATCCGTTTGACCCGCTGCATCCGGAGGCGGCTCCGGTCCCGTAGTCGTCACCGATATAACGCACTGCGTTTGCCTTGTTGGCGACGATCCGGTCGGCCATGTCCTGCGCGAGAATCAGCGCCTGGGTACGCTGATATGCCTCCATTTCCGCCAGCGAAGTCCGCGCCTGCAGACCAGCAAGACCGATCAGGCCTATAGTGAGCAATACGATGGTGACCATGACTTCGACCAGCGCAAAGCCACCCGAGGCTCGGACATCATGCCGGAGCATGCGCAGGTGCTGGTCCCGACTTATAGCTACCAAATTCAAGCGGATCGCAGCAGTGCGCATTACCAGTGTCCTGACTTCGCGCCGGAACTGTCGATACTCAGGTCGCCGTCCTTTGCCTGTATGGTGCCCGCCTTGGCCGTCGCGCTCACCGTAAAGGTGGGCGGCGCGGCGGTGTTGTCCACGATGGGATTCGGTATCAGGTAATACGATGAAACTTCCGGCGGGATGGACGCCGCCCCCAGCGTGGCCAGGCTGGTTGTGTAGCCGCGCGCATCCAGGAAATACAGCTGTTCGCGATTGGCCAGATCGATCACGAACGACTGGGCTGCTGCCCGGTTGGCTCTGACCTTGTAACCGACATAGGTAGGGTAGGCGATCGTGGCAAGCGTCGCCATTGCCACCACGACGATCAGCAGTTCGACCAGCGTAAATCCCAAGACGCGGGGGCGGGACGCCGCACGCCGGGCCACCCCCAATTCGGTCACCGGATTACCCTGGCGATGCCCTTCGTCCTGCGGTGCGGGAATGACGACGGGAACCATGACTCATGCCGGTCTGAGTGTTGCCAAGGGTAGCGCGAGCTTGCCAGGTGGGTTCATAACGGCATCTCTCAGTCGGCGCCCTTCGCCGGGGAGCGCCGGCTACCGCGGGCCACTGCCATGATGGCGATAAATGCCACCAATGCCAGCACCATTTCGGCGAGTGCCAATACACGAATCCGTCCCGGTTCGGTCCAGGCGCGCACGATGCCTTCGGCTGCGTACAGCGGCAACAGCAGGCTCAGCCACTGCCGGGTGTAGGGAAGGCGCCGAAAAAGTCCGGGCAACGCAAGGCCCAACGGCAGTGCCTTAAGTGCAAGCCAAGACCCGCCTTGGCGTATAGGCGCCAGCCAGATCTCCCATAAAACCAGCATCGCGCACAGCGCAAGCACCGCAGTTGGCAGGACGCGCTCGCTAGCTGGAAGCACTGCTTTTCGGGATGTGCCGTTCATTGTCGAGGAGGGAACGCTCATTCGACCGGAATGAATTCGTAACGCTCAAAACTGAGTGTCTGCTCGACCAGCCGGGTGACGATCACGGTCTCGGCATCGGCGGCGCCGCCCAACTGAAGTTCCAGGTCCGATGTCAGCACTCCGGGCGGCACGACCAGCGTCGAATGTTCGTCTGTCAAGAGTGCTGGCGGCAATATGATCGCTGGCAATTCCAGTCCGCCGCGCGAAGGAATCGATACCTTGGTCAGTTCTGCGCTGGTGCTGAGAACCTCGACGCCAAACAGGGTGTGGCCCGAAAGCCCGTCGAAGCGAAGCCACCGCACAACCGCAACGGGGACTTTGCGTTGCCGGGCTTCGAGCAGGCCGACGACCTCGCCGACCATCAGCGCCACATCGGCCCGCGCCGACTCCAGTCGCAGCGAGTAACCGCCGTCGGTCTGGTTCACCATGGTGCATTGCGCCCTTGGAACGGGCTCGGCCCCGGCCGGCTTTGTGCCGCGGCGGCCCTCTTCGAGTTCGAGCATTGCGCGAAAGATCGGTCCCAGTCCCGCGCAAATCACTACGCCGCGATTGCCGGCGGAGCGCATCTCCTGCCGTGCCGGCGCCACCCCCCATTCACGAAGGAGCCGCTCGACAAAGTTCAGGTATTGCGGCTGGCTGATTGTATCGGCGACCGTCGCAGCGGGCCACGCGGTTCCCGCTTCGAGCTCCTGCACGTGCCGGTTGATGGCAAACACAACGTCGTAACAATGCAGGTACAACGCGACCGCATGTTCGGGTACATCGACCTTGCGCGCAGCCATTGGCGGACGGTCGCTGCTGATGGGCACCACCGCCAGCGCGGATGCCATTCGATGCACCGGCGGCGTGTCGGTCAATTTGGCCAGATGCGCATAGTCGCCCAGGAAGATCAGCGCCAATGAAATCTGGCCGGGCAGGAAACCATACGGATTGGCGAGCGCAAGCAGCAGGACCTGGATGTAGGCCACTTCTGGCGTGAAGCCCGGTGTCTGGTCGGAAAAAGGCGTGTTGGCTATTCCCGAGTCGCGCGCCAGCAGGTAGATCTGGTGCAGCTCGAACCAGGTATTGGGCGGCACCGGCCGGAAGCTCTGATAGCTGACCGCCAGTATGCGCGCCAGGCATTGCTGGCACCGATGGATGAGCAGCGTCGGTGCTTTGGGCAGCCCAAAGCCCAGCCGCATCCGGGAGAGATCGGCCAGTATGCGCTTGTAACCCATCGCAACCCCGGTTGCGACTGCCATCGCCACATCAGCGGCAACGGCTACGTCCCCACGCATCGGGTGCGGAACATTGGAATACAGCGTGTCGAGCACCGTCCACGATCCGGCGGCAGCACTGAAATACTCTTCGAGTAAATGCCAGCGCGCGGTCAGTTCGAGTTTCCAGTGGTTGAGTCGTGCCAACTCATCCGTCAGTACGCGGGCACTCTCGGCTGGCTGCTCGTTAAAAGGCAGTCCGGCAAGGTGGGCCTTGACCTTTCCGAGGTCGAGCTCCGGCGCACGGTCGGTCTTCAGGTCAACGGGCAACAGTGAAAGCTTGATGGCCATGCGCAGTTCAATGAGTGATCACGCGGCGATTGTACGTGAAGGACTGCCCGGGCAACCCCACTCAAGTACGTAGGAACGCTGCAACGGGCGCGATCTGGGAGGCGTCGAGCATCATGGGCGCATGTCCGACACCGGGAAATTCGATCAGCGCCGGCTTGGGTCCGCGTGCGGCCATTTCACGCGCCGTGGCGGGCGCGAGCAGGTCGGATTGCGCGCCGCGCAAAAGCAGCGCGGGGCAGGTGATTGCGTCCCATAGCGCCCAGAGCAGCGCGCTCTGATCCTGCGCAGTGCGAAAGGGAATCGCGATGCCCGGGTCGTAGTTAAGCGCCCAGCGCCCTTCCGGCAACGGGCGTGCAGTCGATTCGCTCAACTGGCGCCACTGGGAATCGGTTAGGGACCCAAACGGCGCCGAAAAGAACCGGATATGCGCTTCGAGATCGGCAAACGTCACAAAAACCGGATTGGCGCCCACATACGAGCCAATGCGCTGCAGCGCCGACGGTTCGATGACCGGCCCGACATCGTTGATGACGAGCTTGCCGATCGGGGTCCCTGGCTGACCGGCCAGAACAATCCCCAGCAACCCGCCCATCGAGGTGCCCACCCAGGACAGCGACTCCAGATCGGCGCGCGCGATCAATGCCGTCAGCGCGCCGACATAGGTTGT
This sequence comes from Betaproteobacteria bacterium, assembly GCA_003153335.1. Taxonomy (GTDB): domain Bacteria; phylum Pseudomonadota; class Gammaproteobacteria; order Burkholderiales; family Casimicrobiaceae; genus PALSA-1005. The sequence goes on from PLYG01000104.1 coordinate 14,833, forward strand.
AAAGACGTAGTCGTTCGGGTCGCGCAGCCAGTCACTCTTGCCGCGCCCCGGCATATCCGGGCAGACCACGCGGAAGCGCCCGGAAAGTTCTTGGGCCAGCGCGTCGAAGTCGCGTCCGTTCCGGGTCAGGCCATGCACGCACATGACCACGCGCCCATTCGCCGGATCGCCCCATTCGTAGTAGTGCATGCTGCCGAACCCATGCGGGGACAGAAAATCGAGCTGGCGTTCGCGAAAGGAATTGTTGCTCATTGTCACGCACCTCCCTTAACTTGAGCAGCTCACACCAGGCACAATCAACCCCGCCGGTGCCGGCCCGGCGTATTCCTCGGAGCCAGGCTGATCGTCAAATGGCCGCCGCAACAAATTCAGGAGCCGGTCGACTTCCGAAAAGTCCTTTTGCTGGGCGCGGTCGATAGCGCGTTGCGCCAGCCAATTGCGCAGCACGTACCCGGGATTCGCCGTCCGCATGCCGGCCTGCCGCTCGGCCTCGCTGACACCTTCGTGAGCGAGGCGGGTGCGATAACCCGCGCTCCAGTACTCGAAGGCCTCCGGATGCTGGAACAACTGCTTCGCCGCGGCGGTCGGCGCGTCAGCTCTGCTGTCGAAAGAACTCAGCGCGCGGAAGAACATTGGATAGTCGACAGCGTTGCCCTCTAGAATCTCGAGCAGGTCGGATATCAGGGCCGCGTCTTCCTCGCGCGCCGACGTCAATCCGAGCTTGGCGCGAAAGAGCTGCGCGTAAGTATCACGGTAGACAGGCTCGAAGCTGGACAGCGCTTCGCGGCATTGTTCAACGGAAAGCAGCGGTGTCAGCGCCTGCGCCAGGCAGCACAGATTCCAGAAAGCGATCGTCGGCTGATTTGAGAACGCATAGCGCCCGGACTCGTCCGAGTGATTGCAGATGAAGTCGGAGTCGAACGCTTCCATGAATCCATAGGGACCGTAATCGAATGTCAGTCCCAGGATGGACATGTTGTCCGTATTCATCACGCCATGCGCAAAGCCTACAGTCTGCCAATGCGCGATCATCCGTGCGGTGCGCACGACTACCTCGCGCAGAAACGAGAAATGGGATGCCGTGGTGCCGGGCGCTTCGGCAATCTCGGGAAAGTGCTGCCGGATCACATAGTCGGCCAGCGTCCTGATGTGCTGATGCTGATTCCGATAAAAAAATACCTCGAACGACCCGAAACGGACATGAGAAGGCGAAACCCGGAGCAGCACGGCGGCCGTCTCGACCGTTTCCCGCAAGACCGGAAAATCGCTGCCGACGACGCCCATCGCGCGGCTGCTGGGTATCCCGAGGTGATGCATCGCCTCGGAGCACAGGTACTCGCGTATGCTGGAACGCAGCACGGCGCGCCCATCGGCCATCCGGGAGTAGGGCGTCTCTCCGGCCCCCTTGAGTTGCAGGTCCCACGACTCGTCCCGCGCATTCCTGACCTGTCCCGTCAGGATCGCCCGCCCGTCGCCGAGTTGCGGAACGAATTGACCGAACTGGTGGCCGGCGTAGAGCATCGCTATCGGTTTGGAGCCCGGGGGCAACCAGTTGCCGCTGACAAAGCGGATGAATTCGGGCGCACGCAACTGTTCGGGATCGAGATCGATCAGCGCCGCTACGTCCGGGTTCGCACTGACCAGATAAGGCTCGGGTAACGGCGTAGGCGGCAGTGGGCTGGAATACTGGGACCCAAGCCGCGCAAAATGGTTGTCGAAGTGCAAGGTGCCAAGAGATGTCATCGGAAAAGTGTAACACTGCGGCTCGCTTGGCGACGGACTGCGAAGCCGTTAGTATGATGTCTGCGCTCTCTACTCTGGCGGTGAGATATGGAACTCGACCTGCGTTCTTCCTGGGTGTCGACACTGGCAGTGATCAGCCTGCAGTGGCTCCTGGCGTGGCCGGCAATCGGCGGGCCGTCGATCCCGACCAACGTGGACTCTGGCGCGAAGGCTGCGGCGACCGAAGCCAGCTCCGAACGCCTGGCCCGCGCGATCAATGCGGTGGTGAAAATCAAAGCCAAAGCGCTCCCCAACGCGCGCTCGCTCGCCACGCTCGGCATCGAACGGGAGGGCAGCGGTGTCGTGGTCGGCGCCAATGGACTGGTTCTGACTATCGGCTACCTGATTGTCGAGGCGGAAACGATCGAGCTCGAAGACAATGAAGGCAAGCTGGTTCCGGCAACAGCGGTAGCCTATGATTATGGCAGCGGATTGGGCCTCGTCCGGGCGCTGACGCCGCTGGGGATTGCGCCGATCGAATTGGGCAATTCCGGAAACCTGGCCGAAAACGACAGCGTGATTTTCGCCGCGGCAGGCGGCATCGACGCCGCGAGTTCGACCATGGTCGTGTCGCGCCGGCGCTTTGCTGGCTATTGGGAATACATGATCGATGACGCGATCTTTACCTCGCCGCCTCGCTTCGACCACAGCGGCGCCGCGCTGATCGATCATGCCGGTACACTGGTCGGTGTGGGCTCGTTGATCGTCGCCGATGCGCTGTCCGCGCAGCGCCGGCTTCCCGGGAACATGTTCGTCCCGATCAATCTGCTCAAGCCTATTCTGGACGAAATGGTCGAGACCGGTTCATCCAAGCGCGGGAAACACCCGTGGCTGGGAATCACGTCGCAGGAAGCCGGGGAGCGCGTATTCATATCCAAGGTCCAGGCCGATAGTCCGGCAGAGCGTGCAGGGTTGAAGCAGGGGGATAGTCTGCTCAGTGTGGGCTCGGCTCGCGTATCCAGGCTGGAGGATTTCTACAGCAGCCTGTGGCAGGACAGACAACCCGGCGATGAGGTGACCTTGACCGTGCTGCAAGGAACGGAGGTCAAGAAGATCAGCGTGAAGTCGGTAGATCGTGCCGACTATATTCGCTCAAAAGCAAGGGTTTAGCAGTATATATTCTAGTGAAACATTAAATATGAAATTCTCGCCCTTCGCGACGGCTGTCCGCCGGCATGGTGCTATCCTTGAAGTCGGCTAAATTTTTTTTGCTGGGTCGATCGGGGCCGCCAGTGCGTAATGGAACAGCAGAATCATCGCTGCCGTCGCGCCCCAGATGTAACGGTCGCCGNNTGTGCGCCCCAGATGTAACGGTCGCCGTAGGGGCACGCAAAGTAGTGGCGCGTCCTTCCAGCGACCTCGCGGTGGCGCTGGACGAAGTTGTCCGGGTTGAGCACAAAGGACAAGGGGACCTCGAAAACCTCGGCCACCTCCATGGGGTCCGCTTTGATCTCGAATGGCGGCTCGACCCAGCCTATCACCGGAGTAACGGCATACCCGGTCACAGTCTCGTAGCGTCCGACCTGACCCAGGATTTCCACGCGTCTTTCGTCCAGGCCGATTTCCTCCTCACTTTCGCGCAACGCCGTATGCGCTGGAGATTGATCGGTCGTTTCCTGGCGTCCCCCGGGAAAGCTGATCTGACCAGGATGGTCAGGCAAGGTGTCACTACGCTGTGTGAGCAAAAGCGTAAGGCCATGAGGCCGGTTCACGATCGGGATCAATACGGCGGCCGGTGTGGTTTTTCCCTCCCGGCCTGGCAGGCGGTGGCCGTCATTGAGTTGCGGCAACTGCAAAAGCTGGAGTCGCCCAATGCGATCGCGGAGCCAGTCTTTCTTTTCCGCACTGGGTCCCGGATCGAACAACGAGAGCTTCGGCAATGCGCGCACGATGTCGAGCAGAGCGGCCCGATCGAGTTCCGGGCTTCCGGTCAGGCCGGCATTCATCGAAAGGGGATAGTCGGAAGCGGGGTGGAGAATGCGGCGTGGCATGGCGAGGGGCTGGCGTCCGTGGAAACCTGGGCACTATCTACAATTTAACATAATACAAATTATACGCATATACGCATTGAGATCCTGGAACCCTGAGGTTGCAATGAATCGCCAGACAGACCCATGAAAGGCCCAAACGTCCCCACACGTAATTCCAGCGTCTTGGTAAACCATTGTACTGACTTTTCATGGCGTCACTACCGCCTCATCTGGTCGGCGTACGTCTGCTTGTCGCCATTCCTGATCCCGAAACACGGCCCCGCACTTTCACACATCAAGGATTACATGAAGAACACGTTACACGAACAAATGGCAGAGGCGACGCGATGGCCGTTCAATTAGGCGCCCGCAAGCGTCAGTGCATTATTGGCCGTTACGAATTGAGCGAATTGGACTGCCGGTAAAGGACGGGAGAACCTAAATCCCTGCACACGATCACATTTCAACTTGCGCAGAAGCAACCATTGTTCGTCCGTTTCGACGCCCTCGGCGGTGACTGTCTTGCCCAAGGCATGAGCCATCGCGATGATTGCGGCAACAATGGCCTCAGAGTCGGTGTCACGGCCGAGACCCACGATGAAAATGCGGTCGATCTTGACCGTGTGAACGGGAAACCGCTTGAGATAGGACAATGAAGAGAACCCAGTGCCGAAATCGTCCAGCGAAATACTTACGCCCATTGCAACAAGTTCTTGCAGCATTTGTTCGACGGCGGGTCCGTGATCGATCAAGACTGTTTCAGTGATTTCCACTTCGAGGCACGATGGCGCAATCCCCGCGGCATGCGCGCATTCCGCGATGAGGTCCACGAGGCCGGGCTTGCGAAACTGTCGTGCTGAAACGTTGACCGCAAGCCGGTCCAGCGCAACGCCATCGGTTTGCCACTGCTTCATCTGGCGACAGGCTTCGTGCATCACCCAGCGCCCTATATGCTCAATGTAGCCAGACTCTTCTGCGATCGGGATGAACTGGACGGGAGAAACCGAGCCAAGCTCAGGGTGGTTCCAGCGCAATAGTGCTTCAGCACCGCATTTGCCACCGGGGCGAAGATCAATAAACGGCTGGTAGAGCAATTTGAGTTCGCCTCGATCAATGGCCCGGCGAAGGTCCCGGTCCAGCGTAACCCGGGCGACAGCCATTGCGTTCATGTTCTCTTCGAAGTACACGGTTTGGGCCCGCCCGCCCGCCTTGGCCCGATACATCGCGGTATCGGCATTCTTGATCAGTGCCTCGGCGGATTTTCCGTCTTCCGGATATAGCGCGATGCCGATGCTCGCGCTAAGAAAGGAGTTTTGACCAGCGATGATGAATGCTTCCGACAGCGACTTGACGACGTGTTCGCCGACCCGTCCCGCATCCTGCGAGTGCTGAATCTGAGTCAGGATCACGATGAATTCGTCGCCGCCAAGCCTTGAAACAGTATCGCTCTCCCGAACACAGAACGAAATGCGCCGGGCTGCCTCCCTGAGCACCACGTCACCGAAGGCANNGATCTATGAACAGGAGGGCGAATGAACCGGCTTCTCGTTGGCATCTTGCGATCTCCTGAGTAAGCCGGTCCCCGAGGAGCAAGCGATTGGGAAGGCCGGTTAGCGAATCGAAGTGTGCCTGCAGATACAGCTGTTCGTCGCGCCATGCAGACGAAATGGCCACTGCTACCCGATCGGCGAAGTCGCGGATTTGCTTCTGGTCCTCTTCGCCAATGCCCGGCGTCAAGCGAAAGCCGAGCGCAAGGGCGCCACAAACGACTTCGCGCCAGATAATGGGTTGCACATAGGCGGTGGCCAGGTCCTGTTTCCGCAGGTGCGAAAGATATCCCGACGCGACATTCCTCAAAGGGACCCAGAAGCCCTGTGGCGATGCCTCAAGCACGCTGCGTTCGGCCGCCGACACCTCTTGCCGGACAGCAGAGACATCCCCCAGTCTGTGCGCTGCGCATGCATAGGTGCGTGCCAGGTTCGGATTGTCGTGATCCAGCAGCGCAATGCTGAAGAAGTCGGCGGGCACCAAGTCGCCGATGTGCTCAAGGACGGTGCGAATGATCTGTTCGGCATCCAGGCTGGAAAGGATCAGGTGATCGATCTCGGCGAGCGCCGTGAGGGTTGAGAACTGGCGCCCCAGTCTGGCCGACATATGGTTGAAGGCTGTCGCAAGCTCGCCGAATTCGTCGTCGCGCTTAACATCCACTTGCGTTGCAAAGTCGTTGTGCGCAACCCGGCGTGCACCGGCCGCCAACTCTTCGACGGGGATCAGGGTGCTGCGAATTTGCCGCACACTGAGCCAGGTTACTACCAGCAGTGCAAGCAACACCACCGGAATGAAAAGCTGTCGAAATTCGCCGATGCGACTGAGTTGGTGGCTTTCCAGCTGGCTTGCAACGACGATCCAGTCCCCGATGCCGAATTCGGCGCGCAAGAACTGCCCCCATGCGACGGCGCGACGTGTTTCCTGTTCCTGGGTCCAGCTAAAGGAGCGCAGCGCCGATTGCGTGGACGGCGTGTCAATCGCTTTCAAGGCTCCGTCAGGGATAGGCGCCGTACAGAACAGGATAATCCGCGTCCCATCGTCAATTACGCAAAACTCCGTGGCAGCGGGGAGCAGGTCCGGATACCCCCAAAGAAATTCAGGCAGGAGCTCGCCGAAAAGCACTGGGCCGGCAGCGACACTGAAATCCGGCATTAGCAGGAACACGCGAGCGACCGGCTTTTCCTGCGTGAAGACGATCAGGTGTTTGCCTGACGCCAGTCTCTGGCGCAAGTCGGCGGGTACAGGCGGCAAAGTGGGTTGGCCCAGCAGGACCGTTGTTTTGCCTTGCGCATCGACCATGCCAAGTGATTGGAAGTATCGACCAAGGGGCGACGGAGTGCGCCAAGGCCGATCCCTTAGTGCGATGGCGCCCGACGCCGCTTCCGAGGCCAAAAGGAGGCGTTCGAAGATGGCCTCGCCATATGCCTTGCTCGTCGCTGCAAGACGCTGTTCCGCTTGCTGAAGAAGCACCTCGCGAACCTGCGCAAGGGATAGCACCGCCACGAGCGCAAGCGGGATGAACGCCGATAACACGAACAGAAGGAACACCCGGCGGGCGACCCTGCCGGTGAGAAAGCGCCGCGTAAATTGAATCAAGGATCGAAGTCCGTAGCCAAGCCTATGAAGCGGCCGTCGCGGGCGCGAAGGACATCGTCGCGGCTCGTTTTCGCCATCAACGACGACTGAGAGCTACCGTCCTTCCCCACACTATATAGGTCGAAATCCGAGTTCAATGGGTTGAGGTTCTTGTCTTTTCTCGCTTGGCCGTTGCCTTTTCTGGAGGTTAAATTGAAGTACTGGTAGGGCCATCCCCAGGGATCCAAGTTGCCGGCGGTGCCNNTAATGAAGGCCGGCGGAGACAGCGGCCCAGTTGCCGGCGGTGCCGACCTGGGCGAGCGTGTCCGGGGGTGAGCCGGTGTCCAGCATGTAATTCGAGATGATCACCGACATGGCGCCGATTTGCGTCTCGGCCTGGTACACCAGCACTCGCTCGCGATAGTTGGCATAACTCGAGATCCCGACGATCGACAGCACACCAATAATCGCAACGACAATGGCGATTTCGATCACCGTAAAGCCGAGGGAGCGAGCAGTTTCGCGCCTGGTTCTCATTGGTTGAGGTTGTTGCGCCGCATCAAGCATGCTGATTGGTCGGGTGGAACGTGCCCGCGCCGTTTCGGACACCTCGCAACAGCCTCTGAGTCCGAAGCATAGGTTTTGGGTCGGGGAATAGGAAAATCTATCTGCCCGCGAAATACCCACGATCTACTCCCTATGGTAGTACTACTGCGGTTAGGTATTTAGCAATAATAAGTCGAACACGCACGTCGCGGCTGACCGGCGCCGTGGTTTGATCCGGTAATTCCACTCGCCATGGAACTTATCACGCGTTATGGAAACGCTGGCGAGTTCTTCGTCGGTCACCTTGATTCAACTCAGCGCCCACACGTGAACAGTACGCGCGAATTCCGGCTACTGTTCAAGTTATTATTGCTAGGTGCCTTAGCGGCTGTCCACCGGCCGACTCAGCACAAATCCGGCTGCCAACGCAATGCCCAGCGACGCCAGCAGATTGTCACGAACGTACCCGCGGCACTCTTCTGTCATCCGGGCTTGTACATCCTTCAGTTGGTCCGCCTTGACGCCCAGTGATTCTGCGGCATCACTTGCCGCAATCGCGATTTTGTCGACTGCCTGATGCGCACCGCTCGCCATGCGATCTACAGCGGGCTTGGCGCTGGCGGATACCTGGTCGATCGTGCCATGCGCGCTCCTGCCTGCTTCGTCTACGGCCCGCGCCACGGTGCCCCTAGTTCCAATAATCGTCGGCAGCTTTCCGGTTTGGTCCATGTGAATCTCCTTGCTCCTCAAGACAATGATGTTTCACAATCCCCCCAGTGCGGGGGCGACTGTGGCCACAATGATCGGATCGCATGCGGTGCGGGAAGGCGATTAGAACAATAGCCTTGTGTCCGCAGTCTGTCGGTGCGTTAACGAACACTTTGGAGTGCTTGGCGAGGCTTACCCCGTCTGGCAATGTCTGGCTGGCCAGTACGGTCAGCCACAAATTATCGGCACGACTATGAGATTTCATCCAAAAACTTTCGCACCTTGAATTGTCGTCTTGCAGGCGCCATCCCGACGGCGGCGTTGGCGTTGCTGGTTGAAACCGCCTTCGGTTATGGTGAGCGCCGGCAGCTGCCGGCAGGACTCAGGCGTCCGCTGTAGAAGCCTTTACAATTGCCGCGGATCCAGTGCGTCGCGGAGTCCATCGCCGAGTAGATTGAACGACAGCACCAGCAGGAAAATCGACATCCCGGGCCAGATGGCCATCCATGGCGCATTCTCCACATAATTTTTTGCCGTGTTCAGCATGCTGCCCCAGCTGGGGGCCGGCGGCTGCTGGCCGAGACCGAGGAACGACAGGCTCGCTTCGGCGATGACAGCCGCGGCGATCGCCAGCGTTCCTTGGACGATGACGGGTGGAAGAACATTGGGTAGCACATGACGCAACGCGATCCGCAAATGCGAGTTGCCGACCGCTCGCGCCGCCTCGACATAGTCTTCCACCTTCACCGACAGGACCTGGGCGCGCGTGAGCCGGATGAATACCGGAGTCGCCGCCACTCCGATGGCGACCATCGCATTGGTCAGACTGGGTCCGAGAAAGGCGGCGAGCGCGATGGCGAGAATCAGGAACGGACACGCTAACATCGCATCCGTCATTCGCGAAATCAGCGCGTCGGGCCAGCGCCCGACGTAGCCGGCGAACAGGCCCAGCGGCACGCCGATCACCAGCGAAATCCCCACCGAGACCAGGCCGGCGAGCAGCGACGCCCTAGCCCCCCAGATCACGCGCGAGAGCACGTCGCGCCCGATCTCATCGGTGCCGAACCAGTGCGCGGCGCTGGGTCCCTTGCGCACCGCGCTCCAGCTCGTTGCCAGCGGGTCCTGGGGTGATAACCACGGAGCCAGCACCGCGAGCAGGACAAAGAAAATCACAAACGCAAGACCGACCATCGCGCCGCGGCGCCGCCACAATTTGCGCAGCGCGCGCCGCCAGGGCCGCCGGTCGGCCGGCGCCGCGTCTGCCTGCACCCGGGCGCCCTGCTCGGCGAATGGTTCGGCAAGTTTCATGGCGCTAACCGCGCATCCGCGGATTGATCAGGAAGTACGCGAGATCGGCCAGCAGATTCAGGCCGACGTAAGCCGTGGCCGTGAACAGCACCACGCCCTGCACCACCGCGTAGTCACGGTTGAATACCGCATCGACGATCAGCTTGCCGAAGCCCGGGATGCTGAACACCTGTTCGGTCAGCACCGCGCCGGAAAACAGCGTTCCGAATTCCAGGGCGCCCAGCGTCACAATCGGTATCAGCGCATTGCGCAGCGCATGCTTGAGCACGACCACGCGTTCCTCCAGGCCCTTGGCGCGCGCGGTTCTGACGTAGTCGGCATTGAGCACCTGCAGCATCGCGCTGCGGGTGTGGCGCATCAGCACCGCGGCGATCGCATTGCCGAGAACGAACGCCGGCATGATCATAGCCTTGAGATTGGCCGACAAATCCTCGAACGGACTGACAAAACCGGAGGCCGGCAGCCAACCCAGGTTCACCGAAATCAGCAAAATGAGCATGATGCCCAGCCAGAAGTTCGGCGTCGACAAGCCCCATAGCGCGACCAGGTTCGCCGCGTAGTCCCAGACCGTGTCTTTCTTGACCGCCGAGAGGATTCCCGCCGGGACGCCGATCACCAGCGCGATGATCATTGCCATCACCGCCAGTTGCAGCGTGACGGGGAGTTTTTCCTCGATCAGTTCAAGAACGGACTTCTGGATGCGCAACGATTCGCCCAGGTCGCCGTGCAGAACCCCGTTGAGCCAATAGAGGTAGCGCACCGGCAGCGGCTCGTCAAGGTGCAGCTTGGCGTGCAAATAGGCGACCACGTTCGGGTCGCGTTCTTCTCCGGCCAAGACCAGCGCCGGATCTCCGGGCAGCAACTGCTGCAGCCCGTAGATCAGCATCGATACGAATAGCAGCGTCGGAATGATCGTCGCGAGACGCTGGAGAAGAAACCGGAGCATCGGTTACCGTTGCCCGCGCAGCACAGACCCCACACCGGACTCCCTCCTGCTCACTGGAACTTGAGCCCCTGGAGGCGCACCATCCCGTCGGGCACCATGCGCAGCCCGCTCATCTTCGCCGTGTAGGCCCAGAGCCAGTTGCGGTGGTACAGGTACACAATGGGGCGGTCTTTGGCCACATGCGCGGCAATCTGCTCGAACAACTTGGTGCGGGCAGCAGGGTCGACGGCGGTGCGCGACTTGTTGATCAGGTCGTCGACTTCCGGCAGGCAATAGCCGGCGTAGTTGAGCGGCTGTTTGCAGGCATGAAAGCTCTGCAGATTGCCGTCCGGATCCGCGCGTCCGCTCCACGCGAGCACATACGCATCGAACTCACCCTTGTCGGCCAGGTTGAGCGACGTGGCAAATTCGGTCGCCTGGATCTTGACGTCGAAGCCGGCTTCCTTGGCCATGGCCTGGACGACCTGGGCGACCTTTTGCGCATCGGAGGTCGTCGGCGTCATCAGCGTGAAGCTCGGGTTGGGGACGCCGGCCTCCTTCAGCAGTGCCTTGGCGCGCGCCACATCGCGTTTGGGTATCGGCACGTTTTTGGCATAGAACTGGCTGGTCGGAGGGACCCATTGATTGCCCGGCAAGCCCTCGCCGTCCATCGCCACGTTGACGATACCTTCGCGGTCAAGCGATAGCTCGAAGGCTTCCCGTACCCGCGGATCGCGTCCGAGCGGGTTCTTCTGCGCAAAATCGCTTTTTCCCACATTGATCGTAATGCCCTGATAGCCCAGTTCGACGATTTTCTGGAGCCGGAAGCGGTTGTCTGTCTTCAGCGCCGCGACGTCGGAAGTGCCGACGCGTTCGATGAAGTCAAGCTGTCCCGATTTCAGGTTGGCCAGGCGCACAGTGGAATCGACAATGGGCTGATAGACCACCTTGTCGAAATGGATCTCGGCCTTGTTCCAGTAATTGGGATAGCGCTCGAGGACGATGCGGTCCTGCGCGACCCGTTCGACAAAGCGGAACGGCCCCGAGCACACGGGCTTGGCGCCGAAATTGGCGCCCGCCGCCTGGGCGGCCTTGGGCGAGACCATCATCCCGGAGCGGTCGGTCAGCATCGCCAGGAGCGGTGAAAACGGCGCCGACAGGTTCAGGCGCACCGTGCTGTCGTCGACGACATCGACGGTGGTGATCGGCGCGAGTTCGCCGCGCCGGTTCGAGCCGGCCAGCGTCTTGTGGCGTTCGATATTGAACTTGACGGCAGCCGCGTCGAACTTTTCTCCATCGTGAAACGTCACGCCGGAGCGAAGTTTGATGGTCAGCGCCTTGTTGTCGGGCGACCACTGAAAACCGGTGGCAAGCTGCGGGACGATATTCAGCTTTTCATCGAGGTCGAACAGTTTGTCGCAAAGACCGGCGAAAACGATGCGTCCGACAAACGTTCGCGCCAGGGTCGGATCGAGGACGTCCGGATCTTCGGCCAGGCCGATGCGCAAGGTCGACTGCGCGCTCGCGATGCCGCCCAATGCGAGCGCACCGATTGCGCAAAGCAGTGCCCTGGTAAAAGTTTTTGCTTTCATGATGTTCTCCTTTTTTCCCGGGATCTCTCTCCGGGAATGCATGGTTGATGAACGACTGGATCTGCCGCGCCGTCCGCGGCTTATTTTAACGACATTGTGAACGCTGTGGTTCATGCTGGTGCTGCCGCCGGGCCTGATTGCCGGAATGCCGCCTGCAGCCGCAGCAGCCGGCTTGCGCCAGGACCGGCAGTCACCGGGACCAGCGGTTCTCCCGCAGGAATGTCGCGCCACAGGTGGCAGGCGACCAGATGCCCGTCCTCGCCGGCCAGC